>CAZCEL010000089.1:0-12994 GCA_964497175.1 uncultured Bifidobacteriaceae bacterium | reverse complement strand
TCCTGGATGCGGCTCTCGCCGAGATCGCCAAGCCCCACCTCCGCCAGTCGCGCGCGCAGAGGGGGAATCCCCCAGGGTTCGGTGAACCGTGCCTCGGGGACGCTCAGGTCGCCGCGGGATCCGGCGAGCATGAGGTCGAACGGCGTGGCGTTCCAGAGCGAACAGTTCTCGAACACGTCGCAGAAGGCGCGAACGATGGCGCTGACGTTGGTGCCGGGATCGGGACGCCCGACGGGAAGCCAGTACGTCGCGATGCCCCCGTCGGCCAGCCGATCGCGCATCAGCCCGAAGTACTCCCGCGTGTAGATATTGACGGCTCCCGGCGTTCGTGGCGGCGGCGGCTCCCCGGTAATCAGGTCGTACTGCTCCGCGGTCCTCAGGAGGTACTGTCGTCCGTCCTCGACGTGGAGACGGACGCGCGGGTCGCGAAGCGGATGGTCCCGGGGATAGATGAGGTCGCTCATCGTGACCACATCCCGGGAGATCTCCACCACGTCGACCAGTTCCGCCGAGGGAAGGTCGAGCGCCGCGCCGGCCGTCACACCAACCCCGTAGCAGACCACGAGGACTCGCCTGATGGGGTCGCGGTGCAGCAGCATGGGCCAGTACACGAAATACCGCATGTACCGCATGGCAGGGACGGCGGTGCCCGACATCGAGAAGCCGTTGGTCACCAGGCGGCTGTAGACGGGCTCTCTCATCCACTTTTGCTGCATCAGAAAAATGGTCTCGGAGGGCCCCTCGCGAGTGGCGACGATCTCCGAGCCGTCGCTCGTGTACGGCCTGGCCACGCGCGCGAAGTACGCCTCGTCCATCAGGCCAAACGGAAACCACGCGAGCGCGCCCATCAGTGCTAGAACAGGCAGGGCGAAGGCGGGCGATCGCAGACGGGCCCGACCGGGCCCCGCGCCGGCAAGCGAAAGCACTGCGACCAGACCATAACCGGCGGCCAGGACGAAAAAGGATCGTTCCATGCCGAGTGTGGGCAGCATCACGAAGGCCGCGAGGAGTGGACCGACCATGCCGCCAGCGGTGTTGGCCAGTGTCAGCGCACCGGCCGCACGCGTCTCCGCGCCGATGCTACGTCGGAGCGCGTCCCCCAGCAGCGTGAACAGGATCCCCGAGAGGAACGACGTCGGAAGCGTCAGGGCGGCTGCGAACCACAGCATCCGATACCATGCGCCAATCTGCACGCCGTCGGTCAGCAGTTGGAAGCCCGTATAGGTTGCCGCCACGCTGCAGCCTGCGGCAAGCGCGACCGAGGCCAGACGCAGCGGCGCGTGGGGAGATCGCTTCACCCAGATTGAGGCCGCGAGTCCCCCCAAGCCAATCGCGGCCAGCACCACCGCCAGCATCAGGCTCGCGGCGAGCGACGTCGAGAGCACGTACATCGTGAGAAACCGGAACCAGACGACCTCGAGCGCCAGCAGCGTGAGGCCGGACAGAAACGAGCAGACAAGCAAGGGCCAGGCGCGGATGCGATCGGTATCCGGAGATCCATCGGTGGGTGTCGCCCCATCAGTGGGCTGGGCCTGGCTGTGGGCCTGCCTGACGGCAGGGCGGCCGCCTGCCAGCCCCAGTGCGAGGGCGGCGGCGATCAGGCTGAGCAGCGCCGCGAACCACGCACTGCCCGCCACTCCGAACGCCCAGATGAGCAGCAGCTCGGCGCTGAGAACGCCAGCGACGGCACCAAGCGTGTTCCAACCGTAGACGCGGCCGAGCGCCGGGCCGAAGCCCGTCGCGCCCTGTCCCACGCCACCCGTCCGTCCGGCGAGAGCCGGCACGAGCAGCGGCACCGTCGCGCCCATGGCCGTGGACGGCACGAGGAGAATCGCGAACGAGGTTCCGAAGAGGACGAGGTTGGTCGGCCAGAGGGGGTCGGCAGCCGGTCTGGTGAGGGTGATGACCGACTGGGTCAGGCCGGGAAGAGCGTGTGTGAGGGCCACGCCCGAGACCGCGACGGCAATTTCCACTCCCGCGTACGCGGTCAGAAACATCCGGATGCGGTAACCGATCGCTGCGACAGCTGCGCTCCCAACCGTCAAGCCGCCCATGAAGCTCGACAGCACCAGGCTCGTGGCCCACACGCTGCCGCCGAATACGAGGCCGCTCCGATGAAACCAGGCGATCTCGAAGATCAGCCCGGACGCGCCCGACAGGACGCAGGCCAGCAGCAGCCAGCGCGCCTTCCGCGCCGCAGGGTGGATTCCGGTCGCGCGAGTCAACCTCACGATTCGATCAGAAGGGTGTCTCGGCGGGGCAGGCCCCGGGCCAGACAAGTAGCCGAGCGTGTGTCCGCACGAGGTTCGCCAGGCTGAGGACCGGGCGGCCGGGCTACTCGGGCGCGCCCAGCTTCCGCAGCAGCTCGGCCGTGCTGGACGGTCGCTGCTGCTCGCCGTAGGCCGGGTCCGTTGGACGCCGCTGCACGGCCGCCGCTGCCACTCCGAGCGGCGTCTGACCCTTCTTGTTCTTCGCGCCGAGGTTCGCACCGCGCTCGGCGAGCAGCTCGACGACGCTGTCGAAGCGTCTTGCCGCCGCGACGTGCAGCGGCGAGTCGCCCGCCGCACTGGCGGCGTTCACGTCGGCGCCGAGGTCGGCCGCGGTCCTGACGGCCTCCAGCGCCTGACGTTCCACTTCCTTCGGATCGGGCGGGGCCGCCTGGATGGACGTGCGGCGTCCCGGACCTGGGGTCAGGGCCGCCATCAGCACTGTCGTGCCGTCCTTCTTGACGAAGCGGGAATCCGCGCCGGCGGCCGCCAGGATCCGCATGAGCCCGGCTTCCATGAACTTCGACGCGAGCCACATCGGTGTTGCACCGATCCACGATGGATGCAGCGCCCAATCCTGGCTGTTTCTGCGGCCCGGGGTCGAGCCGGTCAGCAGCGCGTTCGGGTCGGCACCCTTGTCGAGAAGCTTCTTGACCAACGCCTGATCGCCGCGCAGTACTGCCGTATGCAGCGGCGTGTAGCCGCCAGTGCTGCTGTTGGGATCGGCGCCCGAATCGACGAGAAACGCCGCCACATGAGGCTGGCCGCTGAGGATCGCGATGTGGAGAGCGGACGCACCCGTCGGCGCTTCGTCGTTCACGCGCGCTCCCTTGTCAACCAGGAGCCTGGCCGACGCGAGGTCGCCGATGCGAGCCGCAAACAGGAGCGGCGTAAAACCACCCTGTGCCTCGTCGATGAGATCCGTGTAGTCGCCGGTCAGCCGCTGCAGTCCGTCCGCTCCGGCGTTGCCCAGCATCCGCCGGACGAGGGACCGCGCCCCCGCATCGGCGCCCTGCTCGAGCAGGACCTGGACGACGTCGGCGTGCTGTTCGGAGACGGCCCACATGAGCGCGGTCTGATTGCGCGAGCGCTCGCGGGCGTTGACGTCCGCGCCGCTCGCCAGGAGCAGCTTGACCGTCTCGACATCTCCGACGCGCGATGCCGTCATCAGCGCTGTTTCGCCCGTCAGCAGCGCCGCGCGCGCGTCGGCCCCCGCCCTGAGCAGACGCTCGATGATTCGCGCCCGGCCCTCGGTGGACGCAATCCACAGGGGCGTCGCGCCGAACTCGTTCGCGGCGTTGATCTTCGCCCCGGCCGCAATCAACGCGTCAATCGCCCCGGCGTCGTCCCAGTAGACGGCCCAGTGAAGCGCCGTGGCCCCATCGGGCTGCGGCGCGTTGACGTCGACCTTCTGCTTGAGCAGAGAACGAACGAGCGGCCAGTTCTGGTTCCTGGCAGCCTCGACGAGCCGCAGATCACCGGCAGCCGCGCCCGTTCCGTGCCAGGCGAGGAGCGTCACTGCCAGCAGAGCGAGGACGCGTGTGCCCATGGGCATAAGAGTCCCTCCCGATTCGTGGGACCGATCGCGGCAAACCCCCACAAAAGGGTTGGATAATGCGACGGTCAAATCGTATCATGTCAGTCCTCGGCAGCATCGACGGAAAGGCACGGCCCATGCGATTCGGTTGGCACGCGGTTTCGGGGTCGCTGGTCCTCGCGTTGACCCTCGTCGGGTACTTGTCGCTTGATGCGGCGGAACCGCCTGCCCGCCCCGGCAGCGGAGTGCAGGCTGCGGCCGCCCAGCGACCCGACGCGGCGACCACCATATCCGAGCGGGGAACGCTCGATACGTACTGCGTCTCCTGTCACAACCAGCGGCTACGCACCGGGGGACTCGCGCTCGACACGGTTGATGTGGGCAACGTCGGCGCCGAGCCGGAGGTGTGGGAAAAGGTCGCACGCAAGCTGCGGGCGGGCGCCATGCCTCCGCCCGGAAGTCGCCGGCCCACACAGCCGACCTACGACGCGCTGATCGCGTCGCTCGAAAACGCGCTCGATCGTCACGCCGCGGCAATCGTCAATCCCGGCAGGACCGAGGCGCTGCGCCGCCTGACGCGCACCGAGTACCATCACGCCATCCGCGACCTGCTTGATCTTGACGTGGATGTGACGGCGCTGATTCCAGGTGACGCCGCGGACCGCAACGGGTTCGACAACATGGCAGGCGTGCTGTCGATTTCGCCTGCGCTGCTGCAGCGCTACGTGTCGGCAGCGCACAAGATCAGCCGCCTGGCGGTCGGTGGCGCCCCGATTGGGCCGTCGGTCCAGTCCTTCACCATGCCGATCACCGTGGTCCAGGACGATCGCCTGAGCGAGGACTCGCCGTTCGGCTCGCGCGGCGGCCTGGCCGTCCGGCACAACTTCCCCGTCGATGGCGAGTACGAGATAGCGATCAAGCTTCAGACGAACTACGTCGGGTACCTCCGCGGGATGCTATCGTCGCACGAGGTCGAGCTCAGGCTCGATGGCGCCCGTGTTCGAACGTTCACGGTGGGCGGCCAGGCCCCGGGGCGCCCGGCGCCGTCGAGCTATGAGGGCAACATCTTCGGCTCGACCGAGTGGGAAGACTACATGCACAACGCGGATCAGCACCTGCGCGTCCGCCTTCCGGTCCGCGCGGGTCCGAGGCTGATTGGTGCGGCATTCCCGCGCGAGCGCTGGAGCCCGGAAGGGATCAACCAGCCGCGCGCATTCGGCTTTGCGCTCGCCGTGGACGCGATGCCCGACACGAACCCGGGGCTCGGGAGCATCGAGATCAGCGGACCGTACGAGGTCAGCGGTCCGGGAGATACGCCGAGCCGCCGGCAGGTCTTCGTCTGTCGGCCGGCGCGCGAGGCCGAGGAGAAGGCGTGCGCCGACCGGATTCTGTCGAGGCTGGCGCGCCGGGCGTACCGGCGGGCGCTAACCGCCGCCGACGTCGAGGTCCTGCAGAGGTTCTTCACGCAGGCGCGCGAGCGCGGGTCGTTCGACCAGGCCATCGGGGCGGGGATCGAGCGAATTCTGTCGGCGCCGGACTTTCTCTTCCGGATCGAACGCGATCCGGCCGCGAGCACGCCGGGACAGCCCTATCGCCTGAGCGGCTACGAGCTCGCGTCGCGCCTGGCGTTCTTCTTGTGGAGCAGCCTGCCCGACGATCAGCTGCTCGACCTGGCTGCCAGCGGCAAGCTGGACGACCCGACGATCCTCAAGCAGCAGGTCGAGCGGATGCTGGCCGACGGGCGGTCGAAGGCGCTAGTCGACAACTTCTTCGGGCAGTGGCTGACGCTGCGCGGCGCGCGCACACACGTTCCGGATCCGGGAACGTTTCCGCAGTTCGACGACGGCCTGCGCGAGGCGTTCGAGCGCGAGACCGACCTGTTCATCACGAGCCAGCTGCGCGAGGATCGGAGTCTGGTCGAGCTGCTGACAGCCAACTACACGTTCCTCAACGAGCAACTGGCCCGCCACTACGGTATTCCGGGGGTGTACGGCAGCCGGTTCCGGAAGGTCATGCTTGGCGAGGGTCAGTATCGGGGCGGTCTGCTCGGGCATGGCAGTGTGCTCATGGTCACCTCGTACCCGACGCGCACGTCTCCCGTCCTGCGCGGCAAGTGGCTGCTCGAGAACGTGCTCGGCACACCACCGCCGCCGCCGCCGCCCAACGTGCCGGCCCTGCCCGAGCGCGGCGAGGGCGGCAAACCGGCGACCGTCAGGGCGCTCCTGGAGCAGCACCGCAGCAACCCGGTCTGCGCCACGTGCCACGCCCAGATGGACCCACTCGGTTTTGCCCTCGAGAATTTCGACGCCGTAGGAGCCTGGCGCACCTCGGACGCCGGCGCACCCATCGACCCCACGGGGGCAATGGCGGATGGCACGAAACTGCAGGGACTTGCCGGGCTGCGGTCCGTGCTGGGAGGGCGGCGCGAACAGTTTGCCCGCACCGTGGCCGAAAAACTGCTCACATACGCGCTGGGCCGCGAGGTAGAGTATTACGACATGCCGGCTGTCCGGGCGGTGACCCGGGCGGCGGCGGCCGACGGCTACCGCTGGTCGTCGGTTATCATGGAAGTCGTTCGTAGCGCGCCGTTTCAGATGAGAAGACCGGGAGAGCCGGCTCCGGCCCCCTCCACGGTCGCGTCGCACCGCTGACGGGCGGGCGAGATCCCCGCGCCGAAGAGGAGCTCACACTCATGATCATCACCAAGATGGCTCTGCCGCGCAGGACGTTCCTTCGAGGTCTCGGTGCAAGCCTGGCGCTGCCGCTTCTCGACGCGATGGTGCCGGCGGCCTCCGCGCTTGCGCAGACCGCGGCCCGCGGTGTACGGCGCTTCGGCGTCGTGTACGTGCCAAACGGGATCGCCATGCGAAGCTGGACGCCGGCGACCGAGGGCGCCGGGTTCGAGTTCACGCCGATTCTCAAGCCGCTCGAACCGTTCCGCGACAAGCTGCTGGTCTTGAGCGGCATGAACAACGTTCAGGGTGGCGGCTCGCACGCGGGGCGATCGTCGGGGTTCCTGACGGGCGTGACGAGCGGCGACGGCGGCGTCACCTCGCGATCGGGCGAGTACAACATCCACGCCGGGATTTCGGCCGATCAGCTTCTGGCCAAGGAGTTCGGCCGGCAGACCGAGCTCGCATCGCTTGAGGTTGCACTGGAGAGCCGGGACACCTCCGGGTCGTGCGATGTCGGCTATTCCTGCGTCTACACGAACACCATTTCGTGGCGCACGGACACGACCCCGCTCCCGATGGAATACAACCCGCGCGCCGTGTTCGAGCAGTTGTTCGGCGACAGCGGCAGTACCGACGCCCGCGTGCGGCTCGCCCGCATCCAGGGACAACGGAGCATTCTCGACTCGGTGACCGACCGCGTGTCGGCCCTCGAGCGCGAGCTCGGGCCGCGCGACCGTACCCGGCTCGGCGAGTACCTCGAGGCCGTGCGCGACATCGAGCGGCGCATTCAGCGCGCGGAAGAGCAGAGCACGAGCCAGCTGCCCGTGCTCGACCAGCCGCCTGGCGTGCCGGCCGACTACCGCGATCACGCCCGTCTGATGTTCGACCTGCAGCTGCTCGCGTTCCGCACGGACTTGACCCGCATCATCACGTTCATGCTGGGACGGGAGATCAGCGGCCGGACCTATCCGGAGATCGGGGTCCCGGAGGCCCACCACCCGACCTCCCACCACAGGGACGAGCCCGAGCTGCTGGACAAGCTCGAGAAGATCAACACGTACCACGTGACGCTCTTCTCCGAGTACGTCGAGAAGCTCAGGTCGACGCCCGACGGCGATGGCTCGCTCCTCGATCACACGGCGCTCATCTACGGTGCAGGGATGTCGAACAGCAACATGCACGACCCCACCAACATCCCCGTGCTGCTCCTCGGTGGCGGCGCCGGGCTCCGAATGGGTCGTCACGTCGTGACCTCGAAGGGCACGCCCCACACGAACATGCTGATGACGCTGCTCGACACCTTCGGTGTGCCGCTCGAGCGGCTCGGCACGAGCACGGGGAAGCTCCAGTTCGAGCCTCTGTCGCTCTGATCGGCGCTGCCAGGTCTGGTGCGTATCTGGAAGCAGGTCCGGCCGGTGCTCACGGTATCGGTGTTGTTGTGTGCGGTCCTGACGGCTCCAGGCTGCTCGAGCGCTCCCGGCATCGATGGTTTGCGCGAGTCCTTCGTCGCGCAGGTGGCGTCGGTGAGCTTCGTCCGCGACGTCAAGGCCAGCGGCGACGAGCTGACATTCACTGGCCCCTTCGAAACCGAGCAGAACGCCCAGTGGCGCATTCACATCGACTCGGCCCTCGTCGAGCCCCAGGACGATGACGAGCAGCCGTTCAAGGGCACGATTAAGTCGTCCTGGTACGTCAACGGACGGTTGATCGAGCCACAGGGGACCGATTCGGGCCTGCCGGCCGAATTCCTCGACAAGGGCGTGGGCCAGGACTGCTGGGCGTTCTGGGAGAAGACCGCGAAGCGGTGGGGGTGGGTGTAGCGCCGCACCGCTTCGTTCGAGGGCGGACGTCCCGCGTCAGAAGTTCTTCGCAGCTTCGGTGAGTCCCTTCTGCAGGTCGTCGGCGTTCATGACGGGAAGGATAGTGAGCGCCGCATCCATCCCCATGAACAGCGGTTCGGCGATCACCGGAATCTGCGACACGTCCTGCATGTTGAAGAAGAACATCGCCGTCCGCTTGCCGTCCTCGGCGAGGAAGTAGGCGGCTTCCGGCTTCAGTCGCTCTGTCGTGCTTTGAATGACCCTTGGAAGCGTCCCGTCCTTGATGGCCCTGTTGCCCGCTTCGACCGGAACCGTGACCTTGAGCATCATCCGCATGCGTGTCCTCCAGAATAGAAGCGATCGAAGCGCGTATTCTATACCGACTGTGATTCGGCGCGTCCTCTCCGACCGAATCAGACGGCCTGTCGAAGGCGCAGCCGGCCCGATACGTCGTCCTCGTTGACTTGCCCCGCGCCAGTCGACCGACGCCTGCGCGCGGGCGGCCAGACCGATGTCGATGCCGCTGGCGACATCACTCGCAGCCCGGACCGTCGACGACTGGACCGAGCGCTCCAGGCGCGACATGACGCGGCGAGCTGCGAGCGACGCGACGCAGGAAACCGCAAGACGCCGAGCGCGCGGGGCGGCATCGCGCGGGGATGGGGTCCCCGCGGTATGATTCCGATCCTCACTCGAAAGGAGCGGGACGATGCCTCGAGGTCGACTGAAGGTAAATGCGGTCATGGCGTGTGTCGTGTTGGTCGTTGGGATTGGCTGCTCCGGACCGAGCTCGTCGCCGCCCGCCCAGAGCGCCACCGGCCGTGAAAGTGCGCCGGGTGCCAGCGGCGCGCCGACGATGCGGATGATCAGGGCCAATGGCATTCAGATGCGCGTCGCCGAGATGGGGCAGGGACCGCTCGTGATATTCCTTCACGGCTTCCCCGAGTCCTGGTACTCGTGGCGCCATCAGCTCCCGGCGATTGCCAAGGCCGGCTATCGAGCGGTCGCCCCCGATCTCCGTGGGTACGGCAAGACCGACAAACCAGCCGCCGTCGAGGACTACGACGTCCATCACCTCACAGCAGACGTGGTCGGACTCATCGACGCGCTCGGCGAGAAGACTGCGGTGGTCGTCGGCCACGACTGGGGCGCGCTCGTCGCGTGGAACTGCCTGCTCCTCCATCCGGACCGCTTCACGGGGCTGGTGCCCATGAGCGTGCCGTACGGCGGGCGGGCGGCGCAGTCGCCGCTCGAGACGATGAAAAAGAGGTACGGCGACAATTTCTTCTACATCCTCTACTTTCAAGAGCCCGGCGTGGCCGAGGCCGAATTCGACAAAGATCCGCGTGCCATCTTGAGCCGGTTGTACCTGTCACCCGATTCCCCGCGCGAGCCCGCGCAGGTGACCGATCCCAAGCGCGTCGCTGGAGGGTGGACCGTCAGGATGGGCGCCCCCAAGGGCCTGCCGGACTGGCTGACGCAGGCCGACCTCGATTACTACGTCAACGAGTTCACGGAGTCAGGCTTCCGCGGCGGCATCAACTTCTACCGGAACTTTCACCGGAACTGGGAGACGACGCCGCAGGTCGCGGATATGAAGATCGCCAAACCCGTGCTGTTCATCGCGGGTGAGCGCGACGGCGTGATCGGCGGACAGAACGCCGAGCAGTTGACCAAGGTGATGAGCGGCGTCGCGACCGACTTCAGGGGAGCGAAGCTCATCCCTGGCGCGGGTCACTGGGTGCAACAGGAGCGAGCCGGGGAGACCAACGCGGCGCTCATCGAGTTCCTGAAGAGCCTTCCACAGAACTGAGCCGCCTGCGCACGACCTCGACTACGGCAGCGCGTACGCCGCCAGCGTGTCGGTGGCCACGATCGCCACGTACTGTTTCCCGTTCCGGCCCTGGTACGTGATGGGATCGGCGTTCCCGCGCCGATCGAGTCGTGTCGCCCACAGCTCCTTGCCCGACCTGGTGTCAAACGCGCGGAGGCGGTTGTCGTCGGTCGATGCGATGAACGCGACGCCGCTGGCCGTCACGATGGGACCCGCCAGCACCGGCCGTCCGGTGCGCTGTTTCCCCTCGGGCAGTTGGTCCGTGATCCCAAGCGGGACCCGCCACGCGAAGTCGCCGGTCGTCGTGTTGACTGCGATCAGCTGTCCCCATGGCGGTTTCTGGCATGGCCAGTTCAGGTCGCCCATCGGGACGTCGAAGCTGGCGCGGCCGGGAGTGGTCTTGTCGTACGGAACGAGGGAACCGTCCTTTGCCTTTTCGACCGAGCCCAATGCACCCACATCGTGAGTCGCTACGAGCAGGTATCGGGTCGCGGGGTCGAAGGCTGTCCCGCCCCAGTTGGCGCCACCCAGCCCGCCTGGAAAATTGAGCGTGCTTGGCGGCCGTTTACCCTCCGCGCGAAATCCCCATGGCGTGAATGGTCCTCCGTTGCGCACGCCACCGACCTTCTCGACGAGCGCCGCGCAGGCCGCCGCATGTTCGGCGGTTGTGTCGGCCGCGGTCACAAGGTCGTCGGGCTTGTAGGCGACTCGAGAGAGTGGCGGAGGCTTCACGGGAAACGGCTGTGTCGGGAAGGCCAGCTCGCCGGGCACATCGCTCTGGGGCACGGCCCGCTCTTCCACGCCAAAGATTGGTTGACCGGTCTCGCGATTCAGAATGTAGAGGTACCCGGACTTCGTGGTCAGCCCCAGCGCCGGAACCGTGCGCCCGTTTCGCACGATGTCGAACAGCCCAGGCGGCGCTGGCGGGTCGTGGTCCCACAAGTCGTGATGGATCGTCTGGAAGTGCCACTTGTACGCGCCGGTCTGGATGTCGACGGCGACGACTGAGTTCCCGTACAGATTTGCTCCCTTGCGGTCTCCACCGTACCCGCCCGGGATTGGCGACGCCAGCGGCAGGTAGAGAAGCCCCCGCCCCTCATCGAGCGTGAAGTAGAACGGCCACGCGTTGGCGCCCAGACGTCCCTTCCAGCTGTCGCCTTCCCACGTCTCGTGGCCAACGCTGCCCGGCTGGGCCACCGAGCTGAACTCCCAGAGTTTGGCGCCGGTGCGGGCGTCGTACGCACGGGGATTCCCGATGCCGCCAATCGTGCGCGGCGGTGTGTTGGCGCCCACCACGACGACATTCCTGTACACGAGCGGCACCGAGTTGTACGGCACCACCAGATCGACCTCGCCCCCCTGGCCGAAGGTGGTCGCCGACGCCCCCGTCCGCGCATCGAGCGCAACCAGGCGCCGTCCGGCCGTGAAGAGAATTCGCGGAGCGATCCCCGCCTCGCCCGGCCAGTACGCGAGTCCGCGCCGAGAGGGCGCGCCCTCCAGCAGCGCCTGCCAGATCTCCTTCCCGGATTCCGGCTCCAGCGCGACGATGCGATTCGACGCTGGAAGGTACATCACGCCGTTGACAACGATTGGCGTGGCCTGCGAGTTGACCGGTGGGCCGCCTGGCCCGCCCGTTGGGGCTGGCGCCGGGGCGTCGCTCGCCAGCCGATGAGTCCACGCGCGCGTCATCCGTGCGACGTTGTTCGCGGTGATCTGCCGAAGCGGCGAGTATCCGGTTCCGGCAAAGTCGCGGCGGTACATCGGCCAGTCGGAGGCACTCGACGTATCGGCCGCTTGCTGCGCGATGCCGCCGGTCTGGGCGAGCAGCAGAGCCAGCACGGTGCCGGCCGACCATGTGATCATCGTGGCGCGCATGAGGCGGGTCCTCCTGTTGGGACGAAGTGTACCCTGAAGGGTCAGAACGCGTATTCGAGGCCGACGAGCGGGGTCACCTTGTCGCGCAGACCATGCTCATCGAGCTTGAAGAGCAGATTCACGTCGACGAGCAGCCGTCCGACCAGGTTGGCCTTCAGACCCAGGCTGCCGCTCAGCGCGTTGAACGAGTCGCGGCCGAAGGCGACGTTCTGGAAGACCGAACGACCGTCGAGCGCGTGAAACGGCTGCTGGACGAGCCGTTGGGCGCCGATGAGGTACCGCCCCAGCACGTCGAAGGCGACGGTGACCCGTGGATTCACACTGAGATCCGCGCCGATGGCGTAGGTTGCCAGATCCGGGAAGCCGGCAGACTGTCCGGCCGACGGATTTCCGGCCAGCAGGCTCGATCCGTTCCACGCGTAGCTGAGATTGGCGTGGGGTGACACCTTGTTCAGCGACGTCGACCAGATGGCGAACGGCTGCAGGCCTGCCGCGCCGGTGCCGAGGAGGTTCCGCTCGTCACCGGTCGGCAATCGCACGTCGAGACCGACGGCGACTCCGCTGGCAGATCGCTTCGCTACCGTGGCCTTGACGCGAACGATCAGATCGCTGAGACCGCCGGCGCTGCCCTCGGCGGTGAAGATGCGATGGTCACCAACCTCGCCGTCCGACTGCCGGAAGAAGTGCGTGAGCGGATTGGTCGTCCCCAGCCGGTGAATCGTCGCCTCGGAGACGACCTTCAGTCTGGTGGCCACCAGGGGAACCGCGACGGACAGATCGAATCGATCCGTGATGCCCATCGTCACGAATGTCGTCGCCTGGCTGACGGTGGCCTCGATTGAATTCGTCGTGGCAACGACGTCCTCACGGCCGCCGCGCAGGGCTGCGTTGTCGTGGGTGAACACCGCGGGAACGCTCCGCAGGTCCAGCCCTTCGACCGTGTCGAAGGCAAAGCGCTGGAACGCGACTCCGAACGACACGCGGCC
>CAZCEL010000088.1:0-13153 GCA_964497175.1 uncultured Bifidobacteriaceae bacterium | reverse complement strand
TGAGTCCCTCCGGCCTGACTGCTGCCGCGGCAGCAGTCAGGCCGGAGGGACTCAAGGGACCGATCGTCGGATTGTTCATCGTCACGATATCGTTCGGCGCCACATCGGCCATCAGCGCCTTGGCTCGGCGCGCCGGATCGAGCGCGACGAGCAGCGCACGCGCCGAGTCCTCCTCCCTGGCCAGCGCACGCGTGCCCTTGGCCGGACCCGAGCGCACCTCGGCGGGGTTCGCGCCGAAGAAGCTCGGCGTCGACACAGTCAGCTCGCCTTTGACGATGGTGAAGTGCAGTGAGATGTGATGGCCTTCGACCCTCCACGCCCACGTGCCCCGCTCGGAGGGCGTGCCGAAGACCGAGAAGTAGTACCGCTCGGGATCCCGGACCAATCGCCCGCCCGATTCGAGAACTCTCAGGACGTCCTCCAACGCAATGATGGTGGTCGCGGTCAGGTAGCCGCGCTCGCTCAGGCCCGACTTCAACAGTTCGTGCGCCAGCCTCCGCTGCGGCTCGGACATCTGCTTGATCGTGAGCCCCTTTCGTGGAAACGTCTCCGTCGGGATGAAGTGCCAGTTCGTCAGCTCACCGGAGTCGATCGCGAAGGTGGCCTGCGCCCGCTGGTCCGCTGCGAGCGAGCCCAGAAATCGGCTGGCTGCGGCGGCCATCGACGAGGACGTGGCCGCCGACATCAGATGGGCGATGGCGCCAGTCGCAAGCAGTCCTGCCAGAAGCACGATTCGTGGTCTCATGGTCGCCCCTTTCGGCGTGTCGAATTATACCGGCCGTGGCGAACCGGCCGAAATGGTCACTTGACCGCTTCCAAGTGGCACCTGGATAATGCGTGGCCGCGCAGCGGACGGCAGGGGCGCCGCGGGGGCGAAATGTCCGCCAGGGCTGCCGGTGGAGGCCGAGGGGTGGGGAGACACGTGGTGCCGTGATGAAGACAGCCACGGCACGTTCGATCGTGATCGGTGCGTGCCTCCTGGTCGGCGCGTCAGCAGAGAGCTACGCAGGAAGGATCGCCCCCCCGACAGCGGCGGCCGGTCAAGGCCCTCACATGCCGCCGGCGCGACACGCGGCACAAGTTCAGGCGGCACAGCCGCCAGAGTCCCCCGGAGCGCCCGAGGCCGATCCCTGGGGATTCGAGGACGAGGATGAGGGCGAGACGTGGGCCCAACTCCTGCGATCGCAGGCGATCGACCTGCTGGCCGTGGCCGCCTTCCTTGCGCTCGCGCTGGTGGGGTTCTTCCGTAAGAGCGTCAGGCTGAAGTACGTCACGCTGGTCGCTGCCCTCGTGTACCTGGGCTTCTCCAAGAGCTACTTGATCTCGGTCGTCAACATCTTCGGCCTCGTCGAGTGGAACCTGCCGATTGTTCGCTACAACCTGGCGTGGTACCTGTTTGCAGGTTTCACCGTTGTGTCGACCGTGCTCTGGGGCCGACTGTACTGCGGCCGTGTCTGCGCGTTCGGGGCGCTGACGCAGTTGATGGATGCGGTCGTGCCGGCACGGCTCCGATTGACGGTACCAGTGACGATCGAGCGGCGCGCGGCGTGGATCAAGTACGGTCTGCTGGCGGTCACCGTCGGCTACTTCGTGGCCGCCGACAACATTCGAATCTACCGGTACGTCGAGCCGTTCTGGATGTTTGGACTGTCGGAATCGGCCGGCATGTGGATCGCGCTCGGCGCGCTGCTCGCCGTGACCGTCTTGGTGAGAAATCTGTATTGCAGGTTTTTGTGCCCGGTGGGGGCCATGCTGGGCCTGCTGTCCACACTGACCGTCTTCGGGATCAAGCGCTGGTCAGAATGCGATACGTGCAAGATCTGCGAGAAGGCCTGCGAGTGGGGCGCCATCCAGGGCCCGAAGATCATCAAGCTGGAATGCGTGCGATGCGACGACTGCGAGCGCCTGTACCTGGACGCGAAGAAGTGTCCGCACTGGATCATTCTCAGACGAACGGAGGACAGGCGGGTTCGCGTGGGACAGTAGAGGCACAGGCGCGGTCACGGCGCATCGGTCGGGGGCGCCAGGATCGTGAGTCGATCCCGAAGACCCGACGAGATCAGCACTTCGTTCCGATCGGTGACGATGACGCCCTCCACGTCGGGCAGCCGTTCAATGAGCGCCATGCCGGCGTCGGGACCCATCGCGAAGACGCCCGTGGACAGCCCATCGGCGAGAACGGCCCGGGGGGCGGCGATGGTCACGCTTCGGCATCCTCGCGCCGGCTCGCCGGTATCGGCATCGAGAATGTGATGGTACCGCCGGCCGTCCTTGATGAAGAAGCGCTCGTAGTCGCCTGACGTGCTGAACGTGCTGTCGGTCAATTCGACCGACGCGAAGCTCTGTCCGCCCGGGCCACGCGGATCTTTGATGCCCAGACGCCAGGGTCGATCGCCGCGCCGCCCAGCCACGTAAAGATCGCCGCCGGCCTGGATCATGAAATCAGCCAGCCCCCTGTCCCTGAGTATGCGCACCGCGCGATCGATCGCGTAGCCTTTGCCGATGCCGCCAAGATGGGCCCGCATGCCTGCCCGGGCGAGAAACGCCGTGCCGGCTCGATCGTCGACGAGCAGCCTGCGGTAGTCGATGAGCGGAAGGCGGCGGCGGACTTGGTCGGGATCCGGCACGCTACTGTCCTGATCCTGATCGAATCGCCAGAGGTCGGACAGCGCCCCGAACGTGACGTCGAACTTGCCGCCGGTCCAGTCGCTGATCTGCCGCGCGACGGCCAGCGCTTCGCGGACCTCTGAACTGACCGGCACCGGCCGGTCGCCGGCGGCCCGGTTCACGCGCGAGAGGTCGCTGTCCTCGCGCCACACGCTCATCAGCCGCTCGAGTCGACCAAACTCGCGGAACGCCTCGGCGAACGCGCCGCGCGTGCCGGCTTCGTCGGCCGTCCACGCGGTCATGCGCACCTCGGACCCCATCGCGAGCCTGGCGTCTTCGACCAGACGCGCGGTCCCGCCGCCGCCCGTTGTTGTGCAGGCGCCGCAGGCTACAACGGCCAGGTACGACCGGAGGCCGACGGCCAGACAACGAGGCACGTCTCAATTATCTACACGCTTGGACGTGAGACGCCGCGCCGGGGTCGGCTGGGCCGGACGGGCCTACGAGGAATGCTGCCGTCTGGACGGGGTCGGCGGAAGCCCGTCCGTCCACCAGCGCCGCCGATCGTTGGCGCGCCGCGGCCAGGTGCGCCTGTCTCGACCGGTGCGCCGATCGGGCGAAAACGCGACAAACGTCCACCCGGTCCTGAGAAGGAACTGTTCCAGATCGCTCTGAAACCGTGCGAGCGCGGGCAAATCCGGGAACAGGTATGAACGGGGGCCTCGGTCGTCAGCGATGATGAGCCGTACGCCTTTGGGCGCATCCGAGCGGGACAGCGCAAGCTGCTGCTCGGCGCGCGAGAACCGCCAGACCGTCTCGGTCACCGTCAGCGTATATCGGCCGATGGGCCGCCCGGCTTTGCCGACCGCGACCCTATCGGACGATGCGCAGGCCGGTCGGCGCGGCAGGCGCAACGGAAGGTCCCGCGATCTTGAGAACACGTCCCAGCGTATAGCTCACCACGAAGAGTTCGCCATCCGCATCGACCCCGAACGAGCTGATGAGCCCCAACTGTGACGAGCCGCCCAGTTCGGAGGTGTGCTCCTGCAGATCGGACGCTCGGGTCTGACCTATCGAGTCGCTGACGAGCGCAATCGACCAGACGCGTCCACGGACGAAGTCGGCAAAAAAGTAGCGGCCCGCGTACGCGGCAGGCAGCGCCGACCCGCGGTAGACGTACCCGCCGGTGACCGACTGGCCTGTCGCGTGGTCGTACTCATGAATGGGATCAACCAGCGGTAGAAACGCGGGCGGCAGGGACGTCACGTTGTCGTGGGCCCCTTCCCGGTTGCGCCACCCGTAGTTGCGACCCCCGCGGCCCGCAGGTTCGTAGTCGATCTCTTCCCATCGTCCCTGGCCCACGTCAGCGAGAAGGAGCGCTCCGGTTCCACCGAGCGCCGGATCGTCGAAGGAGTAGCGCCACGGGTTGCGGAGGCCGAAGCTCCAGATCTCAGGACGGGCGCCGACAGGGTCGCCGCCCACGAACGGGTTCGACTGAGGCACCCGATAGCCGGTCGGATCGGCGTCGGGCACGTTCACATCGATGCGCAGCATCTTGCCGAGCAGCTCGGCAGGATTCTGCGCCCGATGCTGCGGGTCGTCGCCCGCTCCCCCATCGCCCAGGCCAATGTACAGAAAGCGGTCCGGTCCAAAGGCAAGGTGGCCTCCGTTGTGATTCGGGTAGGGCTGGAGGATCAGCCGTCTGCCGCTCTCTCCGTTCCACTGAAGATCGAAGCGAGAGGCCGGATCCGCGACAACCGGATCGCCGGATCGCCGGAACCGGGCGACGACGGTGTGCCCGTCGCGGTTGGTGAAGTTGACGAAGAAGCGGCCGCTGACGGCGAAGTCGGGCGCGATTGCCATGCCCAGCAGTCCGCGCTCACCCTCGAACAGCACGTCCGCGCGCAGATCGAGAAAGTCCGCGGCCAGCACGACGCCCGCTCGAACGGCACGAATGCGTCCATCCTGCTGTACGACAAACTGCACGGTGCGGTCCGTCGAGTCCTGGACAACCGCCACGGGTGCGGCGAAGCCCGAGGCGTAGACGCGGCTGCTCAGCTGGGCGCTCGCATCGGTGGCTGCCCCACAAACGGAGGCCACCAGGACGATGAGGGCGGACCGCGCGCTCCACGCCGGACGGTTGTGTGATTCGCGACTGGCAGGACGCTGGAGCCGCGTCGTCGGCACGCTGGACAATCTGAACTATCCTAACCCACGTGTGGAAGACGGCTGGTGTCTCGATTTGCTTCCTGACGCTGACGGCGTGCGGTCGCGACGGCTCGCCCGGGCCTCCCAGCGTGCCTGGCCAGGAGGAGCGGGTCACCGGCACGGAGAGCTTCGCCTGGGATCAACGGGCCGACGACGCCGCGTCGCTTGGCGCGATTCGCTACGCCGCCTATGTCGACGGGATGCGATTCGAGTTGAGCGGCGTCACGTGCGAGTCGACCCCCGCCGCCCAGGGCTTCGCGTGTCGCAGCAGGCTGCCGGCGATGTCGTCCGGCTCCCATACACTCGAGCTCGCATCGTTCATCGTCGCCGGTGGTTCGATTCTGGAGAGCGCTCGCTCGTCGCCGCTCCGCCTCCTGGTCACCGCGTCGACCTCGTCGTCTCTGGCAGGATCGGCCGTCGATCGTCGGGTGCCGGCCTCCGGCGAGGTTCGCGCCACACTCGGCCGGCGCACGGTGCGGCTGTCCCGTGTTCTGGAAGGCCTCAACAGTCCGGTGGACCTTGCCGTCGCGCCCGACGGTCGTGTCTTCGTCGCGGAGAGGTCGGGGAGGATTCACATCATCGACCCGACTGTCCCGGCGATGACCGGGGTCTCGCTGAGCGACGCGCCGATTCGAGCGCTCGCCCTGGCGCTTGATCCCGACTTCGCGCACAACGGCGCCGTGTATTTGGCGGTCGCCACAGCCGCTGGTAACGGCACACGCGGCGCGCCGGCGGCGCGTTTCGAGTTGTACCGGTTCCGCAGCGCCGGCAACATCCTGTCCGAGCGCATGCGCCTGTTCGGCGATGTACCCGCCAGCGCGGATCCTCACGCTGCGCTGCGGTTCGGCGCCGACAAGACGCTGCTGCTTGCCCTCGACGAGGGAGACGATCGCCAGGCGGCAGCGAGTCTCGGATCGCCGAGCGGCAAGATCCTGCGGTTGCATCGAGACGGCACGACGCCCGACGACCAGCCGTCGTTGACGCCCGTCTACTTCTCGGGATTCCTGTCGCCAAGGGCCATGGCGTGGCGGCCAGCCGCACACGAGCTGTGGGTGGTGGACGCCGGTTCGGCTGCAGGATCCGTGTTGTACGCCGTGCGCCGGGAGCACGGGGCGACCGTTCGAGCCCAGGCTCGTGCGGCATTCAGGCTCCCATTCCCATCAGATGGCCCGTCGTTGCTGTTTTACGAGGGCCGGCGTCTCCCCGAGCTGACCGGCGATCTACTCGTGGCCTCGCCCGAAGGGCGGCACCTGCTGCGAATCGTGTTCGATCGGTCCGATCCCTCTCGCGTGTTGTCCACCGAGCGCCTGTTGCAGAACCTGATCGGCGCTCCAAGGACGCTTGCGGAGGGACCAGACGGCGAGCTCTATATCGCCACCGATTGGGAACTGTACCGTCTGGAACCCTGAAAGTCCTCGGGTGCCATGCAATGGCCAAATGGCCAGCTGACCAGCTGACCGCATGTACTATTGAGGAATGCACCCACAGTTCCTGCGCCGGCTCGCGGTCGCGGTGGGACCGGAGGCTCTGCTTCAGGACCCGACCGATCTGCTCACCTACGAAGCGGACGCGCTTGTCCACCTGCGCGCGACTCCAGGCGCAGTTGTGCTGCCTTCGACCGCCGAGCAGGTTCAGGCGGTGGTCCGCCTGTGCCATGAGGCCGGGGTGCCCTTTGTCGCGCGGGGACACGGAACCGGCCTGTCGGGCGGGGCGCTGCCGGTACCAGACGGGGTGTTGATCGGGTTGTCGCGCCTCAACCGAATCCTCGACGTCGACACCGCGAACTTGCGCGTGACGGTCGAGCCAGGCGTGACCAACGCCGAGATCACCCGACGGGTCGCCTCCGACGGCTGCTACTACGCGCCCGACCCGTCCAGCCAGATCGTGTGTTCGATCGGCGGCAACATCGCCGAGAATTCCGGCGGGGCGCACTGCCTGAAGTACGGGTTCACCGTGCATCACGTGCTCGGCGTCGAAGCCATTCTGGCCAACGGTGATCGCGTGCACATCGGCCGATCCACACTCGATCCGCCCGGCCTGGATCTGCTGGGCGTGCTCGTCGGATCGGAAGGCACGCTGGCGATTGTGACAAAGGCGACACTCCGCCTGCTCCGCCGGCCCGAGCGCGTGGTCACGCTGCTCGCCGGTTTCGGCTCGATCGACGAGGCCGGCGGTGCCGTGTCCAGGATCATCGGCAACGGCATCGTGCCGGCCGCCGTGGAAATGATGGACCGGCTGACGCTCGAGGCCGCAGAAGCGGCCGTGCACCCGAAGTTTCCCGACTGCAACGCGGTGTTGATCGTCGAGCTCGATGGCCCGCGGGTCGAAGTCGACGATCTCCTGCCGGTGGTCGAGTCGGTGTGCCGCGCGTCAGGCGCAGTCACCGTGGAGGTCGCGCGCGACTCCGAACAGCGCGATCGCATCTGGAAGGGACGGAAGGCCGCCTTTGCCGCCATGGGCCGCGTCTCGCCGAACTACTACGTCCAGGACGGCGTCGTGCCGAGAACGCGCCTGTCCGAGGTTCTCGGGCGCATTCGCGATCTGGAGGCGCGCTCGGGACTCCGGATCGGCAACGTGTTTCACGCAGGCGACGGCAACCTGCATCCGCTCATCTGCTACGACGAGAGCATGCAGGGCCAGGCCGAGCGGGCCGAGGCGGTCGCCTCCGAGATTCTTCAGTACTGCCTCGACGCCGGCGGGTCGATCACGGGCGAACACGGCGTGGGCGCTGACAAGAAGGCCTTCATGTCGAAGATGTTCAGCGAGGCCGATCTCGAAGCGATGCAGCTGGTGCGCTGCGCGTTCGATCCGGACGGGCTGTGCAATCCGGGCAAGGTCATGCCGGCTCCACGGCTGTGCGGTGAAGTGCCCGGCCCCTACCGTCGGCACCCGATCGAACAAGCCGGGCTGGCGGAACGGTTTTGATGCCAGCTGCCGATCAGCGGTCCATGGACAAGGTGCTCGAACGGTGGGGAACCGCAGCGCGGCTTGTTGACGACCCGCGTGGGGCCGACTGCCCGCCTCTCGTGGAGCTGGAGCCGGGCGATGCGCGCGAAACGGCCGCGATGCTCGAGTGGGCGGCTGCCGAGCGGGTGCCGCTGATGCCCGTCGGGTCGGGCACGAAGGTCTCGTGGGGCGGCACCGCCGGATTCCACAGCATCCGCCTCTCGACGCGCCGCATGAACACGCCGGTCCAGCACTTTGCCGGCGACCTCGTGGCCACGACGCCTGCCGGCGCCACGCTCGCCGACGTCAACGCGCTGCTTGCCCGGGAACGGCAGTGGCTGCCTCTCGACCCTATGTACGCCGACCGCGCGACCATCGGCGGCACCGTGGCTGCCAACGACAGCGGACCCAGGCGGCAGAGACACGGTACCTCACGCGACCTCATCCTCGGGATCGAGATTGCGACGGCCGGGGGCCTCGTGGCGCACTCGGGCGGACGCGTGGTCAAGAACGTCGCCGGCTACGATCTGGCCCGGTTGATGTGTGGCTCGTTCGGCAGCCTCGCGGTGATCACCAGCGCGACGTTCAAGCTGGCGCCTGTGCCGCCTGCGTCTCGGACCGTCGTTGCCGAGGTCGGCGATGCCGCGCACGCCCAGGCTCTCGCCCTGGCGATTGCGGCAGGGCCCCTCGCCCCCTCAGCGGTCGAGGTGGCAAGCCCGCCGGCACGCCTGCTGGTTCGATTCGAGACGACCGAGCGCGCCTCGCTGGCGCAGGCAGACGCCGTACTGGAGGCAATCGGGGCGGAGGGACTGCCTGCCGAAATTGTCAGCGGCGCAGACGAGACCGCCGTGTGGAGCCGCCATGCCCGGCACCTGGCGGCACCGGGAACGCTGCTGAAGGTGGCTGTGCTTCCCACGAAGGCGGGCGCCGCGCTCGAGGGAGCCGAACGCGCCGCCACAACCGCCGCGGTCGAGTGCCGGGTGACGGGTCGTGCAGCGCTCGGTGTCATCATGGTCCGCCTGGCAGGCAACGCTGACCGCCATCGCAAGCTGGCGGCGGCAATCCGGCAGGCCATCGACGCTCTGGACGGCACCGTCACGGTGCTCGAGACGCCGGCCGGTGCAGACGAGAATCGGTGGGGCCCGCCGGGCGATTCGCTCCAGCTGCTGCGTGCGGTCAAGGCACGTTTCGATCCTCAGGGCATTCTCGCTCCGGGGTGGGGACCCGGCGCTTGAGTGTGAGCGCTTCTCCGCTCTCGGGCCTCCGACCGCTCGAGGCGCTGATGGACAAGTGCGTCCACTGCGGCTTCTGCCTGCCGACCTGCCCGAGCTACCTGCTCACGGGCCTGGAGATGGACTCGCCTCGCGGCCGCATCTATCTGATGCGTGCGGGTGCCGAGGACCGCGTCGGGCTCACCGCAGCCACCGTCGCGCACTTCGACACGTGCCTGGGCTGCATGGCGTGTGAGACCGCGTGTCCCTCGGGCGTGCGGTACGCCCCCCTTATCGAGACAACACGAGCGGCAATCGCGCGCCATCATCGACGCGGGCGCCTGGAGCGCTGGCTCCGACGGCTCATGTTCGCGCTTCTCCCGTATCCACGCCGCCTCCGTCTGCTGGCGCTTCCATCGGTCCTGCTCGCCGCCTTCGGACGCTCCCGCCCGCTGCTGTCGATGATTCCCGAGCCGCTGCGGAGCATCATCCGCCTGGCGCCGCGCATACCGCTCTCACCTCTGGCACGGGAGACACCAGACCGAACACCAGCCGATGGACACCCTCGGCTCCGTGTGGGGCTGGTGACGGGCTGCGTGCAGCGGGCCTTCTTCGGCCACGTGAACCAGGCGACGGCGCGTGTGCTGGCCGCCGAGGGCTGCGACGTCCTGGCTCCGCGCGATCAGGGCTGCTGCGGCGCGCTCGCCCTGCACGCGGGCGAAACCGACGATGCGCGACGCTTCGCTCGCGGGCTGATCGAGTCGTTCGAGGCCACCGATGTCGAGGTGATCGTGGCCAACGCGGCAGGGTGCGGCTCCGCGATGAAGGAGTATGGTGCGCTGTTAAGAGACGACCCGGCCTGGGCCGAGCGTGGTCGGCTGTTTTCCGCCAAGGTGCGCGACGTCGCTCAGGTGCTGACCTCGTTCGAGAGCCGAGCGGCACGTCAGCCGATGCCGTTGAAAGTGGCGTATCACGATGCCTGCCACCTGGGGCACGCCCAGAACGTGCGCCGTGAGCCGCGCCAGCTTGTCGAATCGATTCCTGGGGCGACGCTGGTCCCACTCGTCGAGAGCGACCTCTGCTGCGGGAGCGCCGGTATCTTCAATCTGGTTCAGCCCGCCATGGCGGCGACCCTCGGCCGCCGCAAGGCCGCCTGCATCATCGACACGGCGCCCGACCTCGTCGTGACATCGAATCCGGGCTGCATCCTGCAGATGCGCGCGGCGCTCGCGGAACAGGGACACTCGATTCCCGTATTGCACCTCATCGAGCTGCTGGACGCGTCGATCTCGGGGCGACCGCTTCATGAACGCGCCGGTGCTTGACCATCATCCCGGCTTATCCGTTATGTCAGGGCGCGCGACCCTTGGTACAATGTTCTCGTCCGTCTGAAGCGCCCGATGGATCTGGCCGATACTATCCGCGAAACCCCGAGGGTCATCTGCTGAGCACCGCGCCTGGCCGC
This sequence comes from uncultured Bifidobacteriaceae bacterium, assembly GCA_964497175.1. Taxonomy (GTDB): domain Bacteria; phylum Acidobacteriota; class Vicinamibacteria; order Vicinamibacterales; family CAVVIG01; genus CAZCEL01. The sequence continues at coordinate 2,716 of CAZCEL010000088.1, read as the reverse complement.
CACGCCGGAGGTCGCCACCCCCTGCGACGGGCCCTGAAGGGCTTGCTGGCCGCCGCCGTCCTCCTGGTTGCCCTGCCGTACGCGTGGAGCCCGATTTATGACTTCCCCGACCCCGAAGCGTTTCGGGGCGACCAGCTGTGGAATCCGTACGCCGAGCTTCACGGAACCTGGCAGCGGGCCAACCTGCACGCTCACAGCCGGACGTGGATGGGATTGACGAACGGCCGCCAGCCCGGCCGCCAGATCGTCGAGCGCTACCGCGCGCTGGGATACTCGGTTCCCGGAGTGTCGGATTACCAGCGCATCGCCTCCTTCCACGGAATTGCCACGCTGCCGGTCTACGAGCACGGATTCAACATCACCAAGCAGCATCAGCTGGCCATTGGCGCGCGTGCGGTCGAATGGCTGGACTTCCCGCTCTGGCAGTCGATCGGCCATCAGCAGCTCATCATCAGTCGCGTCAAGCGGAAAGCCGATCTCGTCGCGCTCGCGCACCCGGGAGCCAGAGGCGCGTACACGGCCGACGAGCTCGGCCGATTGAGTGGCTATGACCTGCTCGAGGTGGTCAACGGCCCGTTTGTGGACGAGGAGACCTGGGACGGCGCGCTGTCGCGGGGCCGCGCCGTCTGGGCCCTCGCCAACGACGACACGCACGACCTGACCGATCCCCGGCGCACCGCAGTGGCCTGGACCATGATCGATGCGCCCTCGGCGGCCACGGCGGATGTCGTTGATGGCCTCAGGGCGGGCCGATCGTACGCCGTCGCCAGAACGGGAGCCCTCGACTCGGTGAACGTCACGTCCTTCGACGCGTTATCGGTCGACGGTGATGTCATCCGCGCGAGCGTGTGGGGCGCACCGTCCACCTTCGTGTTCATCGGACAGAACGGTGTCGTGCGGGAGACCGTCAAGGACGCCATGGTCGCTTCGTACGCGTTCACCGCTGCTGACACGTACGTCCGTACGGTCGTCAGGTCGCCGCAGGCCACGTTCTATCTCAATCCGGTCATCCGCTACGACGGAGGGCAGATCCCGGCCCCTGTCGTGCGCGTCAACGTCGCCGGCACCTGGACGCTTCGCGGCGCCGCCCTTGCGCTCATGGGCTGCGCGGCGGCACTCGCGGTTGGCCGGCGGCGTCGGGTCGTACGCAGGCACGAGGCCCCGGCGGTGCTGGCCGACGCCAAGCGGAAGACCGCGTGAGCGTCCGGCGCACGGAGATACTGCACTGCAGCCCTGACCGCGCGCGATGGAAGGCCGTGCCAGCCGCTCTGTCGACCGCCATCCTGCTGTCGGTCGCCGGATCAGCCCACGCCCAAACGGGTCGCTCGGCGCTCGGCGACCTCGCGCCGCTGACATACGTCTACGAGGCGGACTTTCTCGCGGACCTGCCCAATAACGACAGCGTCTTTCCATTGCTCGAGACCGTGCCAGCCTCGATCACTGCCGACCGATTCTCTTCAGGAGGCTTGTCGCTGGGCCAGTCAGCGCGGCTGGGCGGGCCACTCTCGTCCTGGACGCAGACGATGTTTCGGATCGACGGCATCGATGTCACGGATCCCACTGGCAGCGGAACGCCGATGTTTGTGCCCGATCTCCGGCTCTGGCGTCGTGTGCGCGTCACGACCGGCGTGCCGCGTGTTGAATCGGACGGGTCGGGTCTGGAGATTGGCATGGAGCCGATTCAACCGGCGGCCCGGTGGACCCGCACCATCGAAGGATCGCTGTCGCACCGGGGTCTTGCTGGCCGCACGCCTTCGGCCGATGCCCCGGCGCTGGCGCGTCTCGACGGCTGGGATCGACTCGCGCTCGTCGCCTCGGGGCCCTTCGGAGAAAACGCCGCCGCCGTGGTTGCCGGGTCCTGGGCGCGCGCCACCGAGTTCCATCGCGCGGAGGTGGCGACGACCGATGCGAACCGCGCCGCAGCGTTCCTGCATCTTCGGTTCGCTGCGAGCGAGCGCCGGGAAGTGCGTGTGACGGGCGCCGCCGAACGGCGTGCGTCTCCCCTCGACCTGCGGTCGCCGCTGGGCCAGCCCCAAGCGACGAGCACAGATACGGTCGGCCACATCCAAGCCGTCCTCGAGAGCCGTGACATCGCGTCGCGGCCGTGGCGGGTGTTTGGCGGGTTCAGTCACCGGCGGCGCGCGCCACGGATGGAGACCGGGCGCATTGCCGTATTCGAGCGACTTGTCGATGGCCCGGTCTCCGCGCTCAGCTCGCTATCCGATACGTCCACACGTCTGTGGTCGCTCGGCGCGAGCGTTCAGCCGCGCACGAGGATCGGGAGCACGCCACACACCATCGACGCCGGCACCGAGGTCAAGGGCGGGAGCAGCACGGCCGGCACCTCCTTCATGGGACTGGCTGGCGAAACCGTTCACGGTCGCCCCGCCCGCGTCTGGAGCTTCGACGGCTCCGGTCGCCTCTCTGCACGGCACAACCTCACATTCGGTGCCTACGTCGGCGATCGAGTGGACATCGCCCCGCGTGTGATCGTGGACGGCGGCGTGCGCGTCGAGTGGTTGACGGGGTCGGCAGACGGATCCGCGACATCGGTGGGCTGGTGGTCCTGGCTGCCGCGAGCCGGTGTGCGCTGGCTCGCCACCGACGGCGGCGCACTGGCCCTCTTTGCCGGCTACTCGAGATTGGGACACAGGCTGGCGCTCGACTACCTGGCTGTAGGCGACCCTGGCGCGCCAACAGCGTCGGTTTTCCAATG
>CAZCEL010000087.1:0-13155 GCA_964497175.1 uncultured Bifidobacteriaceae bacterium | reverse complement strand
ACCACATGCGGCGCGAATGCCTGGCGCAAGGTGTCGATGCCGCCCGCGTGGTTCGCCTGCCGCTGTTCGCTCCTCAATCGCCTCCGCCGCCTGCGTCCCGTGTCCTCGCCTCCGGTCATCGCCGGCATCTGCTGTTTGCGGGCAGGATGGAAACGCTCAAGGGAGGCCAGCTGCTGCTCGACGCGCTTGACCGGCTGGACGGCGCCGTGCGACGTGAATTGCGCGTCACATTGGCCGGCGACGGTCGAGAACGTGAACGCTGGATGGCACAAGCCAGGCGTGTCGCGCACGCTGACATGGACATCCGTTTCGTCGGGTGGCTTTCCGGACCCGAGCGTATCGAGTTCCTTCGCACAGTCGACCTGCTCGTCGTGCCAAGCATCTGGCCCGAGCCGCTGGGCCTGATCGGCCTGGAGGCGGCGTCGGCCGGAGTGCCAGCCATCGCCTTCGATGGGGGGGGAATTCGGGAGTGGCTGATCGACGGGGTCACGGGTCGCCTGGTGGCTGGACCGCCCACCTCAGCAGGACTGGCCACTGCGATCGCGGAGGCCGTATCCGCCCCGGAGACGATCGACCGCTGGCGCCACGCGGCGTTCGACCAGGCGCGCCGGCTCACGCTGACAGCGCATGCCAACGCGCTCGATGGTGTCCTCAGACGCGCCGCTGGCGCGAGGGACGCCCACTCGGCCACCTTCAGCCATGCGCACGCCTAGGGTCCTGTTCTTCGTCGAGGGATTCACCGACGTGCGCTTTGTGACCGGACTGAGCCAGATCTGCGATCTGACCATGTGCGTTCCAGCCGATCAGTTCGTCGAGAGTCGCCTGAAATCGCGCATCGCGGACAGCGGCGCTCGCGTCCGAATCCATGAGATCGCAGGGAGCCGCCTCGACTACCAGCGGCGCTCGCTGAGATGGTTGTGGCAGCACGTCGGGGAGTTCGACGCCGTCCTGTCACAGGAACTGCTCCGGGGATCACTGAACGCCACGCTTGCGGGATGGCTTCGAGGGGTGCCGGTGATCACGTACATGGCCATCGCGCCGATCGAGTATTTCAGGTGCCGCCGGGAGCGTCGCCAGATCGGGGCCCTCACGTGTTGGTTCGGGGAGGGGATCATCCGCACGCTGATGTTCGTCAACGGACGCCTGTCCACACGGTGCGTGGCCCTGGGACCGTACCTCCGCCCGATCGCTCAACGCTACTGTCCGCGTACCGAGCTCGGCCTGTATTACGGGGTCGACACCTCCGTGTTCCGGCCGGCCAGCGCCGAGGAACGACAACGCCTTCGCGCCCGCCGGAATCTGCCGCAGGACAAGTTCATCATCTTCTTCTCCAGCCGCATGAGCCACGAGAAGGACCCCGAAACCGTCCTGCGAGCGGCTGCCCTTGCCCGTTCTCAGGGGCTCGATGCCATCGTCATCAATCTGGGGGGCGGGTACGAGCGCTTCGTGGCCCTGGCCAACGATCTCGACCTGCCCGAGAGCTCGCGCTGGGTCCTTGGACGCCCCGCGGCACATCCGGTGAGCGAGGTGGCCGATTATTTTCGGGCCTCTGACGTGATGGCGCTCGCCTCTCTGGCCGAAGGCCTGGGACTCTCGCCGCTCGAGGCACTGGCCTGTGGCACGCCTGTCGTCGCGACCGCCGTGGGCGGCATGGCTCTGCAGCTGCCCCGCGTCGCGCGGCTCACGCCCCGCCGCGAGCCGGCGGCGATGGCGGACGAGTTCCTCTGGATCGCCCGCCACCCGCAGGAGGCGCGCGCCCAGGCCCTGCTGGGACGGGAAATGGTCGTGCGTGACTGGTCACGGGAAAAGGCCTTCCACGATCTCGCGTGCGTCATCGATGACGTCTGCGCGCAGAGGCGGCAGGCGGCGGCCTGAGAAGCCGGCGACGATGCTCCGTATCCTGTTCGACGAGGCGTGGCCCCAGTCCTGGAAGTACTCTTATCCGTACGACCTGCTCGAGGTGTACGGAGAGACGTCTCACCGTGGGTACGCCTATGCGTATCGCGTGCGACGCCGCGTCACGTTGGATCTGATCACGGAGGCGCTCCCACAAGGCGCCCGGATTCTCGACGTCGCGGCGGCTCAGGGAAACTTCTCGCTGACGCTGGCCGAGATGGGGTACGACGTCACCTGGAACGACCTGCGCGGCGATCTTGCCGGCTATGTCCAGTTGAAGCGCGAACGTGGATCGGTGGCCTATGCACCAGGGAACGTCTTCGACCTTCGATTTCCCCGTCCCTTCGATGCGGTCCTGATCACCGAGATCATCGAGCACGTCGCACACCCCGACCTGTTTCTCCGAGCTGTCGGCAATCTCGTCAAGGAGGGGGGGTACGTCGTGATGACGACCCCGAACGGATCCTATTTCAGGAACACGCTGCCGCGTTTTTCCGAGTGCCAGCATCCAGAAGAGTGCGAAGCACGCCAGTTCCGGCCGAATGCAGACGGACACATCTTTCTGCTTCATCCCGACGAGCTCGCGCTCCTGGCACACGCGAGTGGACTCGATGTCGAGCGGCTTCTCTTCTTCACGAACCCTTTGACGCACGGCCATCTTGGCAGCGAGCGACTGCTTCGCCGGCTGCCGCCCACCGTGGTCGACGCCCTCGAGCGCGGAACCGAGCGGCTGCCGCGTTGCCTGCAGCGGGTGGGGCTGCTGCACATGGCGGCCCGCTTCAAGCGAGGGCGCGTCGCGTCGACGCCATCCGCTCGGTGAGGAACGCCAGAGACACCCTGCGCCACGACGCGCGAAGCGACGACGGCCGCGTGCGCGTGGGCATTGTCTGCGATCTGACCGAAGAGCAGTGGCCCTCCATGAATCTGGTGGCAGACATGCTGGTCCACTACCTGAACGCGGAACAGCCCGCCATCGATGCCGTCCCGCTCCGCCCTGCCGCGACCCGTCGTCTCACGCGGCTGCCTCTGGTCGGCGGGGCGCCGGTTTCGTGGCGGACCGATCGGATGGCCAGCCGATTCTGGGACTACCCGCGCTGGCTCTCGATGCACCGCGGCACGTTCGATGTCTTCCACGTCGTCGACCACAGCTATGCACACCTTGTCCACGTTCTGCCGGCCGACCGGACCGTCGTGACCTGCCACGACGTGGACGCGTTCCTGTCGCTGGTGGCGCCTGCGCAGACCACGTCCCGGCTGCCCAAGCGCCTGTCGCAGCGCATTCTGAGCGGCTTTCAGAAGGCGGGCCACATTACGTGCGACAGCATGGCCACCTTCGAAGCGCTGCGGAACTTCGACCTCGCACCCGCCGATCGCCTGAGCGTCGTCCACAACGGTGTTCATCCCGGATTCTCGCCGCTTCGGGATGAGGAAGCCGACCGCGTGATCGATGCCCTGATCGGCCCACCGGGCGACCTGCATCTGCTGCACGTCGGCAGCACCATCCCGCGGAAACGGATCGACCTGCTGCTGCAGATCTCGGCAGCGGTTCTTCACAACGTGTCCAACGCAAGACTCCTCAAGGCGGGCGGAACGTTTACGGCCGAGCAGCGCCGGCTGATCAGAACGCTTGGAATTGAGCACCGCGTCCACACCGTTCCATTCCTCGACGTGCGGCGTCTCGCGGCACTCTACCGACGGGCCGACCTCGTCGTGCTCACCTCTTCGAGCGAGGGATTCGGGCTCCCGGTGATCGAGGCCATGGCCTGCGGCACACCGGTCGTGGCCACCGACTTGCCGGTCCTGCGCGAAGTCGGCGGACGAGCGGCAGCATACGGCCCCCTCGGCGACATCGGTCGATGGACGACGGCCATTCTGGACCTGCTCGGCGAGGGGCGTGATCCACTCCGTCGAGGCAGCCGGCGCCGCGCGTGCCTCGATCAGGCCGCTCGATTCAGCTGGTCCCGGTACGCGGCCGCCATGTCGACCATCTACCAGCGCTTGGGCGAAGGGAGGCACCTCACTGCAGAGGGAAAGCCCAGGCGTCTGGACGAAGCCACGGTCGCGTCATGAAGGTACTTCACGTCGGAAAGTTCTACCCTCCGGCGAGCGGGGGAATGGAAAAAGTGGTGCAGACCCTCTGCGAGGGTGAGCGCCCGAGGGTAGACAGCCAGGTTCTCGTAGCCAACAGCGGGCCCATCACGATTCGTGAATCGGTGCGCGGCGTCCCCGTAACCCGGGTGGCCTGCATACACCGGATTGGGTCTGTTGGCGTCTGCCCGACTTTTCCCTTGTGGATGCGGCGGCTCGAGGCGGACGTGATGGTCGTCCACGAGCCCAATCCGCTCGCGCTCGTCTCCCATGCAATCGCGCGTCCGTCGGCCCGCGTTGTCGTGTGGTTCCATAGCGAGGTCGTGCGCCCGAGGTGGAAGTACAAGCTTCTGTACCGGCCGTTTCTCCGGAGGATGCTCCGCCTCGCGGATCGCATCGTCGTCGCCTCGCCGCGCCTGGCCGCGTGCGCCGACGAGCTCTCTGACTTCCGGCACAAGTGCGTGTCGATTCCCTTCGGCATCGACCCGGACGTGGTCGCACTGAGCGCTGGTGTTCGGGAAGAGGCCGCAAGAATTCGTGCTCGCCTCGGCGCACCGCTCCTTCTCTTTGTCGGACGCATGGTCCCTTACAAAGGCCTCGACGTGCTTCTGCGCGCCATGGACGGCATCCAGGCGCGGGCCGTGCTGGTCGGCGAGGGACCGCTCAAGTCCGAGTGGCAGCGGCTGGCGCACGATCTTGGCCTCGGAGATCGAGTGATGTTCCCCGGTGAGGTGTCGGATCGGGAGCTCGTCGCCCTGTATCACGCCTGCGATCTTTTCGTGCTCCCATCCATCACCCGCGCCGAGGCGTTCGGCATCGTCCAGCTCGAGGCGATGGCCTGCGGAAAGCCCGTGGTCAGCACCCTGCTGCCAAGTGGCGTGCCCTGGGTCAACCGCGATGGGGAAACCGGGATCGTCGTGCCTCCAGGCGACGTCCCCGCGCTTCGCACCGCCCTCCGCGGCCTTCTCAGCGATCACCCTCGCCGCTTGTCGATGGGGGAGAACGGACGCCGCCGGGTGGCTGCCGAGTTCACGATCCCCCGAATGATCAGCCGGACGACGGCGCTCTACGACGACATCCTGAAGCAGGTCGATCACCACGGGGCGGCAGCGGTTCGGTCGACGCTGAACACGCCGCTGAACCCAGGGGCAGGCCCCCTGTGACGCCCACCGTCGCTCTGCTCGCCTCGGTGCTTCGAGGCGATTCCGACGCCGCACGGAGCCTGCTCGAGCTCTCCCTCGACGCGGCTGTTGTCGAACACGCTCGAGCCCACGGTATCGCGCCGCTGGTCGACGCGGCCGTTCGAGCCGTCGTCCAGGGCCGGCACCAGAACGAGCTCGCTGCAGCACTCGGTCGGGAAGCCGTCCTCTCCGAGGTCGTCTGGGCGCTTCGCGGCCGCGAGCTCGGGCGCGTGCTCGATCGGCTTGCCGACCGGCGCGTGGAACCCATCCTGATCAAGGGTGTCGCCCTGGCCCATTCCCGTTACCCGCGGGCCATGCTGCGCCCGAGCTTTGATATCGACTTGTTCGTTGATGAGTCTCGAGTGCCTGATGTGTGTCGGGCCTTCGAGTCACTCGGATACCGTCGAGCGCGCCAGGTGAGCGGCGACATGGTCATGCCGCAGCTCGACTACGAGAGGCAGGACCCTGGCGGCGTCCGGCACGTCTACGACGTGCACTGGAAGCTCTCGACGCCCCAGGCGTTCCGGCACGTCCTGACATACGACGAGCTTGCGGCCGAAAGTGCTCCGATTCCCGATCTCGGGCGTCGTGCCAGGGGAGCCGGCAACGTGCACGCGTTGCTCATCGCCTGCGTTCACCGCGTGGCCCATCATGCCGACGACAGGCGGCTCATCTGGCTCTACGACGTGCACCTGCTGGCCGGGGCCCTTACGGCGGGCGGGTGGAGGCGACTCGTCGAGCTCGCGTCCGCCAAGGGCATGAGCGGTGTGTGCGCGAATGGCCTGGCGGCCGCTCAGGAATGGCTGCACACGTCGCTGCCCGAGGGCATTCTCGACGAGCTCGAGCGGGTATCCCTGGCGGCTTGCGAACTGTCCCGGCGGTTCCTCGATGGCCAGTCGAAGCTTGGCGTGCTGGTATCGGACCTGCGGCATGTGCCCACGTGGCGGGACCGGTGGCGCCTTGTTCAGCAGCATGTGTTTCCGCCACCGTCGTACATGTTCCGGAAGTACGACACCGACAGCGTGCCGCTCCTTCCGGCCCTCTACACCCATCGCGTCATCGCCGGCGCCTGGAAGTGGGTTCGGAGGTCCGCCCCGTGAGCCTGCCGTACTCGCCCTCGATACCCTCGACGGCGGCCCGGGCCGCCCATTCCCGGTCGATTCCGTTCGGTAAGCGCGCCTTGGACATCGTGTTGTCAGGCACGGGCCTGGCAGCTTCGCTGCCGGTCTGGCTCGCGATTGCCGCAGCCATCAAGATCGAGGACGGCGGTCCGGTGTTCTACGCGCAAGCGCGCGTCGGTCAGGGGGGCCGGCTCTTTCGAGTCTTCAAGTTCCGTTCGATGATCCCCGATGCAGAATCCGGGGTGGGCGCAGTTCAAGCCATCGAAGACGATCCGCGGATCACGCTTGTCGGAAAGCTTCTCCGCGCGACGGCAATGGACGAGCTGCCGCAGCTGTGGAACATCTTCCGCGGCGATATGAGCTTCGTGGGTCCGCGGGCGCTGCGGCCGGGCGAGGTGGAGGTGACGACCGGCAACAGGATGATCCGTCTCGATCAGATCGCGGGCTACCGGGATCGGACTGCGCTGCGTCCGGGCCTGACCGGCGTCGCACAAATCTACGCGCCTCGCGACGTGGCGCGCCGGAACAAGTTCCGCTTCGACCGGCTCTACGCACGAAGGCAGAGCTTCTGGCTGGACGTCCGGCTCATCGCGATCTCGTTCTGGATCACATTCCGAGGCCGATGGGAACATCGCGAATCGAAGGTCTGACGCTCTGGCGTCGCTACCTCTCGGACGTTCACAGGCTGGCTCGCGGGCGGTTGATCCTCGCGATCGCGGTGATGCTGGCCACGAGCCTCGTCGAGGGAGTCATGCTGCTCCTGCTCGTTCCGCTGCTCCAGGTGGCCGGGCTGGACGTTCAGCAGGGATCCATCGCGTGGTTGTCCGCCCTGGTGGCCCGCGGATTTCAGGTCGCGCACGTTCCGGCAACGCTCCCGGGAGTGCTGCTCATCTACGTGGCCGCCGTGTCCGCGCACGCGCTCCTGCAGGAGGCGCAGGCCAGGTGCAGCGTCGAGGCGCAGCAATCGGTCGTGAGGGGGCTCCGGATGCGGCTCTATCGCGCGGTCTTCAACGCGCCGTGGATCCACGTGTCCCGCCTGCGGGGATCCGATCTCTCGCACGCGCTCACGCACGAAGCCGACCGCGTCGGCAGCGGGACGCACCAGCTGCTGTCGCTCGCGGCGACCGGACTCGTCACGGCCGTCTACGCGCTGCTGGCCCTCAGGCTCTCGGTGTCGATGACGCTTGCAGTGTGTGCGGGCGGCGGGCTGCTTCTGGCGGTCTTTGCCCGCCGGGCTGCCACCGCGCGTCGTGCAGGCGAGGAATTCTCGCGGGCGACGGCGGCGCTGTACGGCTCGGCACAGGAGCACGTCGCGGGCATCAAGGCTGCGCGAAGCCATGGGGTCGAAGCCGCGTGGACTGCGCGGTTCGAAGGCGACACCGTTCGCGCCTCGGATATCCATGTTCGGACGATTCGCCACTACGCAAGATCGCAGAGCTTGTTCGACATCGGATCGGTCGCGGTCCTGACTCTGTTGCTCTTCGTCGCCGTCGACGTGGTGAGGCTGCCGACGGCGTCGCTGCTGCTGCTGCTGTTCCTCTTTGCCCGCCTGGTTCCGAGGCTTGCCACGCTCCAGCAGGGATTCCACGTGGTTCTACACACGCTGCCCTCATACCTGAGCATCCAGAGCCTCGAGCGCAGCCTGGGGAGAGTCGAGCGCGCTGACGGACCGGAGCCCACAACGCTGACACGCGAGATCGCCCTGGACAGTGTGTCGTTCCGATACGACGCCGACCGGCTCACGCTGCGCGGCGTGACCCTGCGAATCGAAGCGGGCCGAACGACGGCCCTGGTCGGCGCCTCGGGCGCAGGCAAGAGCACACTTGCCGATATCGTCCTCGGACTGCTGACCCCCTGTTCGGGCACGGTCCGCGTCGACGGACAGCCCCTGATCGGGGACGATCTGTCGGAGTGGCGCAGCCGGATCGGGTACGTCTGCCAGGACGCCTTCTTCTTCCACGACACCATCCGGGCGAATCTGCTGTGGGCACGACCCGACGCGTCCGATAAAGACGTCGAGCGGGCGCTTGGACTCGCAGCCGCCGAGCACTTCGTCGCCTCCCTGCCGCTCGGGGTCGACACCGTCATTGGCGACCGGGGGATCAGCCTCTCGGGCGGAGAGCGCCAGCGACTCGCGCTGGCGCGTGCGCTGCTACGCGAGCCGGCGCTCCTGGTGCTTGACGAGCCGACGAGCGCGATCGACGCGGAGACCGAGGCCAGAATCTGGAAGACGATTGACGATCTGCATGGAAGAACCACTATTCTAGTGATCACGCACCGGTTGTCGAACGTCCGCTGGGCTGATGCCATCTACGTCCTCGACCAGGGTCGCCTCATCGAGTCGGGCACGTGGGACGCACTGATCGCCGATCGCGGGGGCCGCTTTCGCGGGCTCCTGCGCGCGGCTCGGGACGGCCGAATACCTGCTCATGCATGATGTGATCGTCGTCGGCGGCGGCCCTGGTGGGTTGTACAGCGCGTACCAGCTGGCGCGGGCAGGATTCGACGTCGCTGTACTAGAAGAGCACCCAACCGCCGGTGTGCCGGTCCACTGCACGGGTGTGCTCGCGTCGGAGGCCTACGACGAGTTCGAGCTGCCACACGAGGCCATCCTCAACACGCTTGCCCGCGCCCGCTTTCTGTCCCCGTCGGGACGGGTCGTCGAGTACACGACAGCCACGACTGAAGCGCTCGTCGTCGACCGCGTCCTGTTCGACCGCGGTCTCCACGAGCGCGCTCGGAAGGCGGGCGCCACACTCAGGCTGGGTACCAGGGTGACGGCGATCAGCGTGGGGGCGCACAGAGTGGTGGTACGGGCGGCGGACGGCTCCGACACGAGCGGCAGAAGCTGCGTGCTCGCGTGCGGGGCGAGCTATTCGCTGCAGCGGCGCCTCGGGCTGGGAATGCCGACCGTTTTTCTGCAGTCGGCGCAGATGGAGCTGCCCGCGCGGCATGCCGGCGACGTCGAAGTGCACTTCGGGCAGACCGTCGCGCCGAAGGGCTTCGCATGGGTCGTCCCCGTTCGAAGGGCGGATGAGCAACGAGCGCGTGTGGGGCTGATGTGCCATCGCCATGCGGCCCGATACTTCAGCGAGTTCCGTGCGCGCGTGGGTCCCGGGTGGGGCCTGTCGAGTCAACCCTGCGAGGACGCCGGGGCGCCCCGCCATAAACTGCTGCCCCTGGCACCCATCCGGCGGACCTACGCCGACCGCCTCGTCGCTGTCGGTGATGCCGCCGGCCTGGTCAAGGCCACGACCGGCGGAGGCATCTACTACAGCCTCGTCAGCGCCGCGATAGCCGCAGACGTGCTCGCCGAGGCGCTCCACAGGGACCAACTCGGCGCCGGAGCCCTCAAGCAGTACGAGGTACGCTGGCGCCGGCGCCTGGGCCCCGAGCTTCGGGCGCAGCTCGCGCTGCGCATGCTGGCCCAGCGGCTGACTGACAGTCATGTCGAGGCGCTGTTCGAGCTGGCGCGCACAGACGGCGTGATGCCCATCGTCCGCCGGACAGCCCGCTTCAACCATCATCGCGACTTGATACTCTCGCTCTTCAAACACCCTCCGGTCCGGCGCGTGCTGTTCCGGCACTTTGTTGGCAAGAACCTCGCGTTCTCCGTCCAGTAGTTCCGGGCACCCGGCCGGGTCTGCTCGTGCGCTCCCCGTGCCGTTTCTGGCCGGGCTGACGCTGACGCTCGCGTGGGGGACCTTCGCCTTTGGAGCCGTGTATCAGTGGGCCTACCTCCCGTTGGCGGCCGCCTGCTCGGCCCTGGGCGTCAGCGGCCTCCTCATCGGCCGGCGCGGAGCGCGTGTGCCGGTCATGCGTCCACTGATTGGGGCGCTCACCGCAATGATGGCGATTGGACTCCTGCAGATCGTGCCCATGCCGGAAGCGCTGATCTCATCGATCAGTCCTGCGACAGACCGGTTCCTGCGAAGCTACGACCTTGGGTACGCGTCGGCGACGGCCGTGGTGCCGGCAGAGCCGTTTGCAGCGCCAGCGGCCTGGCATCCGCTGTCGGTCGATCCACCGGCAACGATGAGGGCGCTGGCCCTGCTCGGCGCCTTCACGCTGTTTCTCGGCGGACTCCTGAGGGCGTTCACACGGTACTCACCGGCACGGGCCGCCTGGATGCTGTTCGCTCTCGGGCTCGCCCTGGCGCTGGTCGGCATCATTCAGAAGGCAGTCCTCGGCGACCACGCCTTCGGTGGCATGCGCATCTACGGCTTCTGGACGCCTCGTTACCTGCTGACGACGCCGTTCGGACCGTTCGTGAACAAGAACCATTTCGCCGGATGGATGTTGATGGGGATTCCGATGGCGCTTGGCCTGCTGGCCTCCTCACTGAGCATGGCTGCCCGCGCGACCAGACCTCATCTCCGGGATCGCCTGCTCTGGCTCTCGACGCCCCAGGGAGGGCGCTTTCAGCTGGCCGTCTTCGGGGTCACGCTGATGGGGCTTGCCCTTCTGATGACGCGCTCCAGGTCCGGCATAGCCTGCTTTCTTCTGACCGTCGCGCTGACCGGCGTGCTGGCCGCCCGTGGCGCGCGAGGGATGCGACATGGTGCGCTCACACTCGGCGCGCTGCTGGCGATCCTGACGGCCTCGCTGGTCTGGGCCGGCTCCGACAGTCCGCTGACACGCGTCGGTTCTCAGTCGGACTCGCTCCAATTGCGAGTGGACATCTGGAGGGATGCGATCGCCATCGTCTCTGACTTCCCGCTCGTTGGCACGGGGCTGAATACGTTCGGCACGGCGACGGTTCTCTATCAGACCTCGCGACCGGACCTGCATTTCCAGGAGGCCCACAACGACTACCTGCAGCTCGTTGTAGAGGGCGGTCTGGGACTGACACTGGTCATCGTGTTCGCGGTCGCGGCCACTGCGTGGGCCATCGCCCGTCGATTCCGATCGCGCGATGACGACGAAGGGAGCTACTGGCTGCGGGCAGGCGCCACGGTCGGCTTGATCGCGGTTGCGCTGCAGTCGACCGTCGAGTTCAGTCTGCAGATGCCTGGAAACGCCGCCGTGTTTGTTGTACTCCTTGCCATCGCGCTGCATTGGCGCCAGGGTCCCTCGAGTCGCGACGTCACGGTTTCCTGACGATCGCGTGTGGCCACTCGGTCGACCCGTCGATCGCCACCACGTCGAGTCCAGCCTCGGCCACCACCCGCCTGACCTCGGACTGGGCAAGCGCCCGGTAGAACCCGACCTGCACTGAGAAGTTTGCGCCAGGGCCGTGCCGCCCGGAGCGGCTCCGCGCTGTGGCGCTCGACTCCGTTTCACTTCCTGCCTCGTCGTCCATTCGTCCAAAATAGCTGACGAGGATTGGTCCGCACGTCAGGCGGGCCATGCCTCGAAGCGCCTCGACGCGATCCCGGTCGTGACGCAGATGTGAGAAGCTTGCCCACCCGAGGACTGCCGCGTCAAACCTCGCGCGTGCGCTGAGGTCCGTGACTTCGCCGGCGCGCCCGGCAGATCTCAGCCGTGGCAGGTTGCCGAAACCACCCTCGAACACTTCGACGACGCGGCGCAGGGGGCCGAGCGCTCCAAGCATCGACGACACGAGCCGCGGCGAGGGGTCGAAGGCCGCGACCGAGTAGCCCAGATCGGCCAGGCCGAAGGCCTCCCGGCCGCCCCCGACGCCGCCGACGAGCACCCTCGCAGGTGGGGGCGGAAAGAACCGTGAGATGGCAGCGCGCTCCCAATCGAACAGGCTCCGGCGGAAGGCGGGCGAGTCCGCACGATAAAGGGCCGTGCGCCCGTAACAGAAATCGTTATACGAGTCGAAGAATCCGTCGGTTCCCAGCGCCAGGACTGTCCTCGATCGCAGGCGATCGAAGAGTCGATACACGCGATCGACCGACGCGGTTGCCGCCACGAGGCGAGCACCGAGCGAGATCAGCAGGCGAGGCACCGATCGTCAGGCGCCGGGCACGCCTTCTGACGAGAAGACGGTCAGGGGTGTAAACCCGTACGACTGGGGCGGGTCTTCGCCGACGACCTGGCCGTCTACTTCCACCCAGACATGACCGCCTACCGCACCGGCCTGTCGTTTGAAGCCGACGATGAGGGTGGGTCGCGCGCCGATCTCCGAGAGAAACCTGAAAGTGATCAGGCTCCTCTCCAGGCAGGTGGCCGCCGTGCCGCTGCCGACCTCGCACACGCGTCGGGCGAGCGACACGACCCGCCGTTCGCGATCCGGGCACCGGACGCCGCACTGTGGTCGGCGAACAGCCGCGCGGACCAGCGTTGGAAGGGGCAGCAGGTGCTTCGCAACCGGAAGGGCCGCCCTCCACGCGGCCATCCTGAGCGCCAGCCATCCGGTCTCGAGGATTCGAGCACGGCGCCCGGTTCTCGCCCCGCCCGGCGTTCCAATCACCTGGCCACCCAAATCGACTCGGCGCCGTTGACAGCGGAAACGATGACGCCGAGCGTCGCGGCGAAATGGTGGAACCCGGCGCCCAGATCCAGCTCGAAGACAGGAACGCGGGCGACCAGCGACAGATAGTGCGAGAGAATCCGACGCTTGGAGTGAAAGTCACGAGGATTGAAGCATTGGGCGTGCGCGAGGATTGCGCTAAAGGCTGAGAGGGGCGATAGGCGCCGAACACGTGGGCCCTCCTGCACTGGACTGGTCTGGCGGCGCAGCACAAAGAGCGCGGTCAGCGGGCGCGTCGAGGGAGGACGGTCCTGTGGCGCCCGGCCGACGTCGGACTCTTCCGACGGTGCTGCCCCCCCGAAAAACGCCCTTGATGCGGGCCTGAGCCGCGTGCGGAACGGCATGCGACGGGCAACCACCTCGCCCTCAACCTGCACGAACAGCGCGTCGTCGGCATATGTCGGATACCCGCGCAGGCTCAGCCCGTACG
>CAZCEL010000086.1:0-13171 GCA_964497175.1 uncultured Bifidobacteriaceae bacterium | reverse complement strand
GGAGGTCGTCCGCCGCGACGGCTCGCTCGACGAGCTGCCCATCGTGAAGTGCTGGCCCGAGGACGGCGGCCGCTTCATCACGCTGCCGCTGGTCTTCACGAAGGATCCGGAGACTGACGTGCGCAACATCGGCACCTACCGCATGCAGGTGTTCGATGGCCGGACGACCGGCATGCACTGGCAGCGGCACAAGGGCGGCGCCCAGCACTATCGCGTGGCCGAACGTCTGCGCAGGCGGCTCGACGTGGCCGTCGCGCTCAGTGCGGAGCCCGTTCTCACTTACTGCGCGACTGCACCCATGCCCGAAGGGCTCGATGAGCTGCTGCTCGGTGGCTTTCTCGCCCGGCGGCGGATTGAACTGGTCAAGTGCGTGACGATCGACCTCGAGGTCCCGGCGAGCTCCCACATCGTGCTGGAGGGCTACGTCGAACCCGGCGAGCGGCGGATGGAGGGCCCTTTCGGCGACCACACGGGCTTCTACTCGCAGCCCGACGAGTTCCCGGTCTTCCACCTGACCTGCATCACGCACCGCAAGCGGCCGACGTACCTGACTACGCTGGTCGGTCCCCCGCCGATGGAGGATTACTACCTCGGCATGGCGAGCGAGCGTATCTTTCTGCCCCTCATCCAGAAGACGCACCCCGAGATCATCGACATGCACTTTCCCGCGGAGGGCATCTTCCACAATCTCGTCATCATCTCGATCGACAAACGCTACCCGGGCCACGCGCGCAAGATCATGAGCGCCGTGTGGGGCCTGGGTCAGCTGATGTTCTCGAAGACCGTCGTGATCGTCGACAAGGACGTCAACGTCCACGACCCGCGTGAGGTGGCCTGGATCGTTGGCACGCACATGGACCCCTCCCGCGACGTGCAGATGACCAAAGGGCCGCTCGACGACCTCGACGATTCCTGCGACCTGCCCGCGTACGGCGGGAAGATGGGGATCGATGCCACGCGAAAGTGGGCCTCTGAGGGCTACAGGCGCACCTGGCCGGCACGTATCAAGCCGGCTGAAGGAGCCGCCCTTCGTGCGCGCGAGATCTGGGACCGACTGCCGCGACCCTGAGATCGGGGCCGCAGGGTGCGCGCCACGCTGCCGGAAACTCGGCGCTGGCCGGTCGCCGCGCAATTCGAGCCGGCGGCCACGTCGCCGGATCGCGGTGGCAGGATTGTTGCGGATGGCACCTGCGTATGGCTACTGAAAGCCGCGGGAACACGTTTCTGCAGCGGCTGATTGGCGCCGCAGCCCTCGACGCGGCCATCTACGAGGAGGTTGAGGAAGACGCCGGCGCGACGGTGCAGGCGATGGTCGTCGTCCTGCTGTCCAGCATTGCGGCAGGCATTGGCGCCACAGGCCTCGGGGCGCGCATCGGCGCGATCACGTTCTTCAGCACCGTGGCCCTGATCTCCTGGGCGGCATGGGCGCTCGTCACCTTCGAGATCGGAGGCCGCCTGCTGCCGGGCCCGGACACCCGCGTGACGCCTGGGCAGTTGCTGCGGACCATCGGGTTCTCGGCGACACCGGGCCTGATCGCGGCGCTGGGGGTCATGCGTGCGGTCGCTGTGCCCGCCTTCATCGTGTCCTCGGTCTGGATGCTGCTGGCCATGATTGTGGCCGTCCGGCAGGCGCTGGATTACCCGAGCACGACGCGCGCAGTGGCGGTTTGTTGCTTGGGCTGGGTGCTCGCCCTGGCCTTCGCCCTCGCACTGGGAATGCTGTTCGGACCCACCGTGTCGTAATCCGGTCCGGGTCAGTCTGAGCCTCGCCGCGCCCAGCGCGTGCCGGGTGGTATCATCGTCGGCTGGCATGGCGGTTCTGGACGCGGAGCTTGTGTCCCTGGCGGCCGGGTTCGACATCATCACGCTCGGGATGCGGGCCGATGCAGCGCGCCGAGCCAGGCACGGGGAGCGCACGACCTTCGTTCGCGTCGCTGACGTTCCAGCGGAGACCGGCGCAGAGGTCGCGATTCCTCCTTCGGCGGGCGAGGTGCGCGTCGTGGGCGTGCCCGCGTCCCGCCACGCGGCCATCCAGCGCGTGAGGGAGGTCCGAGCGGCCGCCGGCCACGCGCCGCTCTCCGGCTTCGGTCTGGACGATCTCGAGCGGCTGGCGCTTCGCGACCACGTCACGTTACGCGGCCTGCTCGAAGATCTCCGGGCGGCGGGCCTCGAGTGTGTGGCGTGGGCGCCGGTCGATCGCGTGCAGGACCCGCGAGGATCGATCGAAGAAGTCAACATCGCTGGATTGACGCTTGCACGACTGACGTGTCAGCAGTGGCCGGCGGATCTCCTCGCGTTCTATGCGCGCATCGCCGAGCTCCAGCGCAGCGTAGGTGTGATCCGGGCGTTCGCGCCCCTGCCGCGGCAGTGGAATCCGGCCGCGCCGACCACCGGTTACGAGGATGTCAAGGCCGTCGCGCTGGCACGACTCGTGGTGGACAACGTGCCGTCCATCCAGGTCGATTGGTCGCTGTACGGTCCAAAACTCGCCCAGATCGCGCTCATGATGGGAGCCGACGATGTCGATGGCGTGTCGGCGGTGGATGACGACTCGCTGGGAAGGCGGAGGTCGCCCCTCGAGGAGATCTCTCGCAATATTCGTGCGGCAGGCTTCGAGCCGGTACAGCGCGATGGCCGTTTCGACGCCACGGATCGATGACGATCCGGCTCAGTGCGGTGGGGTATCTCAACGCGCGGCCGCTCGTGTACGGTCTCGAACGCTCACCCCGGTTCGCGGTCCGCTTCGACGTGCCGTCGCGGTGTGCCGACCTGCTGCATCTGAACAGCGTCGACGTTGGCTTGATTCCCTCGATTGAGTACTGTCGAGGTGACACCGAGTATGCCATCGTGCCTGGAATGGCGATCGGCTCCCGAGGGCCCGTCGCCTCTGTGGCGTTGTTCACGCGGCGCAATCCGCAGGACGTACGGTCGGTCGCCATGGACACGAGCTCTCGAACGTCGGTCGCCCTGATCGAGATCCTGATGCGTCTCCTCTACAAGGTCCGCCCACAGGCGGTAGACCTGCCGCCCGATCTCGACGTCATGCTCGATCGTGCCGATGCGGCGCTGCTCATCGGCGATCCGGCGTTGTTTCTCCCCGATGGCGCCTCCGGTGCGCGGAAGATCGACATAGGAGACGTGTGGACGAAGTGGACGGGTCTGCCATTCGTCTACGCATTCTGGGCCGGCCGGCCGAATGTGCTGACCCCGCCCGAGGTGGACTGTCTTGCGCGCGCCAGAGACGAAGGGCTCGGACACCTGGAAGACATCGCGGCCGCGGAGTCCGCGTCGGCCGACCGTCAGGCGGTCATCCTGCAGTACCTCCGCGATAACGTCCGATACGGCTTAGGCGCCGATGAGCGCGCCGGCCTGGAGCTCTTCTATCGGTACGCCGTCGAGGTCGGCGCGATCGGTCGGGCCGCGTCGCTGCGGTTCTTCTGAGATGGAATACGAGGCCATTGCCGGGAAGGTGCGTGCAGGGGAACGGCTGTCGGGAGCCGAGGCGCTGGTCCTGTACCGCGACGCCCCGACGCCGCTGCTGGGGCGTCTGGCGGATCTCGTCCGGAGCAGCAGGCACCCGCAGAATGTCGTCACTTACATCATCGATCGCAACGTGAACTACACGAACGTGTGCGTTGCCGCGTGCACCTTCTGCGCCTTCTATCGTCCTGTCGGCGCCCCCGGCGGATACGTGCTGGGCTTCGACGAGCTCTTCAGGAAGATCGACGAAACCATCGCGGTCGGCGGAGTCCAGGTCCTGCTCCAGGGCGGCCATAACCCGGACCTGCCTCTGTCGTGGTACGAGGATGTGTTCAGAGCCGTCAAGGCGCGCTATCCCTCGTTCAGGCTGCACGCGCTGTCGCCGCCCGAGATCGTCCACCTGTCGCGGCTGTCGCAGCTCACCGTCGTGGACGTGCTGAAGCGGCTGATTGGGGCCGGGCTGGACAGCGTCCCGGGCGGCGGTGCCGAAATCCTCGTCGACCGCGTCCGAAAGCTGCTGCACTGCTACGGCAAGGCGACCACCGACCAGTGGCTCGACGTCATGCGGCAGGCCCACCGGCTCGGCCTCCGGACCACCGCCACGATGATGTACGGCACGGTTGAGACCGAACAGGAGCGCCTCGAGCACCTGTTGCGGCTGCGCGCGCTTCAGGACGAAACGGGCGGGTTCACCGCCTTCATCGCCTGGAGCTACCAGCCGGAGCACACCGAGCTTGGCGGCTCGGAGGCGACCGGAATCGACTATCTGCGGACGCTTGCGCTGTCGCGAATCGTGCTGGACAACTTCGACAACCTCCAGGCATCGTGGGTCACCCAGGGTGGCAAGCTGGGCCAGCTCAGTCTGGCATACGGCGCCAACGACATGGGCAGCGTCATGATCGAGGAGAACGTCGTCCGGGCGGCGGGCGCGAGCTACTGCATGGACGAGGCCGAAATTGTCCGCAACATCGAGGACGCGGGCTTCGTCCCCAAGCGCCGCAACATGCACTACGAAATACTCGGCGATCCCATTTGCCGTGGGCGCGAGGTGCCCAGGATGCTGGAACTGGCAACGGCACGCGATGCGGGCGACACGCACGTGCCCTCGGAGCTGCGGTTCTACCCGGCGCGAAGCCGCGAAGAGAAGGCAGCAAGGCTCCAGCGCAGTGGCCACACTGACCGACCGGACACATGATTCGGTATCGCGCGGCCTGGGTCCTGCCCATCAGCTCCCCGCCCCTTCGCGACGGCTGGATCGCTATTGACGGAAACAGGGTCACGGCCGTGGGTCGCGGCGGCCTCGATGATCGATCTGCCGAGAATCTGGGCAGCGTGGCCGTCCTGCCCGGGCTCGTGAATGCTCACACCCACCTGGAACTGTCGCACCTGCGAGATCGAGTGCCGCCGGCGGGGTCGTTTGTGTCGTGGGCAGGGCAGGTTGTCCGGGCTCGCCGCGAGCACACCGACCCGGCCGCTCCCGAGATTCTGTCGGCCGTCCGAGCGGGCATTGTCGAGGCCGTGCGGTGCGGCACGGCGCTGGTCGGCGATATCAGCAACAGCCTCGTGACTGTCGAGCCGCTGGGGCGGAGCGACCTGTCGGCGGTCGTGTTCTACGAGCTGATCCGGTTCAACACGCATGATCCGGGCGCGCTCGTCGAGGAGGCCGGTCGCCGCGTCGACGCTTTCCCGTTCAAGCCCTCGGTTCGCGTCGACCTGGCCGCTCATGCGCCGTACTCGGTCGGCCCGGGCGTATTCGCCCACCTGCGCAAGGCCATGAACCGGCGGGCCTCAGCGCGCTGCAGCGTTCATCTGTCCGAGTCGGCCGAAGAGATCGAATTCATCAGACAAGGGCGCGGGCCGTGGCGCGCGTTTCTCGAGCAGCTGGGCGCCTGGGATCCCGGCTGGGTTCCTCCTGGCACGAGCCCCGTCAAGTATCTGGACGAGGCTGGCTTTCTGGACGAGCGCGTGCTGGCGGTGCATGGTGTGCATGCGAACGTCGAGGACCTTGCCTGCCTGGCCGCGCGCGGCACCACGCTCGTCACCTGTCCGCGCAGCAACAGCCACACGGGAGCGGGTCGGCCGCCGCTCGATGCGTTCTACGCGTCCGGCGTCCGCGTGGCCGTCGGCACTGACAGTCTCGCCAGTGCTCCGGATCTGAATGTCTTTGCGGAGCTGGCCGCGATGCGCCGGATCGCGCCAGCCGTTCCCGCGCCGCTGCTGCTCGAAAGTGCCACGCGGGTGGGTGCCCACGCCCTGGGCTTCGAGGCCGACTTTGGCGCGATCGAGCCAGGCAGGCGGGCCCGGCTCCTGGCGGTCCAGGTTCCGCCGTCGGTGGACGATGTGGAAGAATACCTCGTGTCCGGGATTGAGCCCGATCAGGTGCGATGGCTCGTCAGCGTCGAAGGGTCAGGGAGCCACCCCTGAGGTGGTGGGGGCTACCGTGCTGACGCGGATGCGAGTGTATCTGTCGTTCGTCCGCTTCAGTCACTCGGTGTTTGCGATCCCGTTTGCGCTCGCCGGTGCGCTGCTCGCTGCTCGAAGGACGTCGTTCGAGTGGACGGCCGTCGTCTGGATCCTTGCCGCGATGGTGGCCGGGCGTTCCGCCGCGATGGGATTCAATCGGCTGGTGGACGCTCGATTCGACGCCTTGAACCCACGGACCGCCAGCCGCGAGATCCCACGCGGCGCCATGAGCCGCGCCGAAGGCGTGTGGTTCGTCGTCGTCTCCTCGGCCGCCTTCGTGTTCGCCGCATCGCGGCTCAACACGGTGTGCTTCGCGCTGTCGCCAGTGGCGCTGGCGATCCTCTTCTGGTACTCGCTGGCCAAGCGGTATACGACGTGGACACAGCTGTACCTCGGGCTCGCGATGGCCGTCGCGCCCGTTGGGGGCTGGCTCGCGGTCGGTGGCGGGCTCGGCTGGGAGCCGTGGCTTCTTGCCATCGCCATTGGCGCCTGGGTGGGGGGATTCGACGTGCTGTACGCCTGCCAGGATATCGAGTTCGATCGGGCTCACGGTCTCCGATCGATTCCGGCTCGCTACGGTGTCCGGACCGCGCTCACGATTTCCCGGTGTCTGCACGGCGTTGCCGTGGCCGGCCTGCTGGCGCTGGCGTGGGTCGTCCCCCTGTCAGTGCTCTACCTCGCCGGAGTCGGGCTGGTCGCGGTGCTCCTGGGCTATGAGCAATCGCTCGTCGGCGCAGGCGATCTGTCGAAGGTCAAGCGGGCGTTCGATCTGAACGGCTACGTCGGTATCCTGTACCTGCTGGTGCTCGCAGCGGCGCTGTATGTCGACTGAATCGCGTTCGATTGCGGTGGCGATCACTGGCGCCAGCGGCGCCCTCTACGCCGTTCGCACCGTCGCCGCGCTCCTGGAACACGCGATTCAGGTCGAGCTCATCGTGTCTGACTACGGACGTCGCCTGCTCCGTGACGAACTTGGGGAGCAGGTGGGCCCGGAGCGTCTGACGAGCTTTCTCGCGCAGAAGTACGGCGCTGGAGTGTCGGCGGGCACGCTCATGCTGCACAGCAATCGGGACATGGGTGCCACGCTCGCGAGCGGAAGCCATCGCTGCTCGGGCATGGTGATTGTTCCATGCTCGATGAAAACACTGGCGGGAGTCGCGCACGGCCTCTCCCGCAGCCTGATCGAGCGGGCAGCCGACGTCATGCTCAAGGAACGGCGGCCGCTGGTCATCGTGCCGCGCGAGACACCGATGAGTCTGCCGCAGCTTCGCAACCTCGTGTCGTGCGCAGAGGCTGGCGCCATGGTTCTGCCCGCCATGCCGGCGTTCTACCAGCTCCCTCGCACGCTGGACGATCTGGCCGACTTCATGGCGGGGAAAATTCTGTCGGCGCTGGGCCTCGAGCATGCCCTTTATCCAGCCTGGACAGGCCACGCCGGTTCGTGATGTGCGGTGCCCCGGCGCCCTCCAAATCACCGGCGCGCATCGCCGCTATGTTCGATGCCATCGCGTCGCGCTACGATCTGCTCAATCATGTGCTCAGCGCCGGCATCGATCGGGGGTGGCGCCGGCGCGCGGTCCGCGTCTTGACCCTTTCGCCTGCCGATCGCGTGCTCGACTTGTGCACCGGCACGGCGGACCTGGCGATCGAGGCGCTGACCGGAAGTCCCCGGCCTGGACACGTGATCGGGGTGGACTTCTCGGACGCGATGCTGCGGATCGGCCAGAAGAAGGCTCGCGCGCGAGGACTCGAGTCTGCCTTGCCACTTCTCCGGGGAGACGCCGCTCGGATACCACTGGCGGACTGCTCGGTTCAGGCCGTGACGATGGCCTTTGGGATTCGGAATGTGGAACGTCCGGATGTCGTCTGCGGGGAGATGTGGCGCGTACTCGCCCCAGGCGGGCACGTTGCCGTGCTGGAGTTCGCAGTTCCCACCGCGCCGGGGTTCGGCTCGCTTTACCGCTGGTATCTGAACCGGGTACTGCCGAGGATCGGTCGGCTCGTCTCGCGGCACGACGGCGCGTACGGCTATCTCCCGGCGTCTGTCGCGGCATTTGCCTCCCCTGAGGAGTTCTCGCACACACTGCGCCGGGCCGGCTTCACGGCGGTGACCGCCACGCCGCTCACTGCCGGCATCGTCTGTCTCTATACGGCGCACAGACCTGGAGCTATACTCCCTTAACCTCCTGATGTACTTCGATTTCGAAGACTCCAGGCCGGACATCACGCCGGTGGGGCGCGCCATCTCGTGGCGGGAGGGCGTCCTGCTGTCGATCATCGTTCACCTGCTGATGCTGATTGTCGCGCTGCTCGCGCCACGCTTGTTTCCCTACGACGCGGAGGCGGCTCGAGCTCGTGCGGCTGCGGTGGAGCGCGTGCGAGAACAGCAGCGCGAGCGCCCGCCACGCTTCGTCTTCGTGCAGCCCCGCGTCGATCCGCCTGCGCCCAAGCCGCCCGATCGTGGCGAAGCGTCGGACAAGGATCGGCAGGCGCGAGCCGAGCGTCGGGCGAAGGAGCCGAGCAACCCGCTCCCGCTGTCGCGCGGTAATTCACCTGAGCGAGTCGAAGCGCTGGAGTCCGAGGTGGCGCGAGGCCGGGGCCCGGCAGAGGAGCCGGCCGCCGATCTGCAGGCACGGGCGCAGCCGCCGCCCTCCGATCCGCCGAAGCTGCCCGAGTCCACGTCGGGTCTCCAGTTTCCGACCAATCGGCCGCCGGAGGCCCAGGCGGGCCGGAGCCAGCTGTCTGGCGGCTCTCTTGGCGACGCGCTGCGCAATCTCCAGCGGTACGTCCAGCGCTACCAGTTCCAGAACCCGCAAGGTGGCGGCGGCGCGTTCGGTCCGGCCATCCAGTTCGACACCAAGGGCGTCGAGTTCGGCCCCTGGATCAGACGCTTCGTCGCCCAGGTGTACTCGAACTGGCTGATCCCGTATGCGGCCATGACCGCCAAGGGGCACGTCGTCATCACTTTCAATGTGCACCGCGATGGGCGCATCACGGATCTGGCCGTCATCGGCCCGAGTGCCATCGGGGCGTTCAACACGGCGGCGTACGGCGCCCTGGCATCGTCGAACCCGACGGTTCCCCTGCCGCCGGAGTACCCCGATGAGCGGGCGTTCTTCACCGTCACGTTCTTCTACAATGAAGAACCGCAGTGAACCGACGACAGGTGACGCAGTCCCTTCCACGGAGACCGTCGTGACTCGGACCCAGCAGCTCGGTCTGGTCCTGTTGCTGGTCGTCTTCGCCCTCTATGTGCTGATCCGCGTGGCGTGACCACGGCCCGGCTTCGTGCCGACATGTGGCCGTGGCCGAGCGCGGTCCATCAAATGACTTCCAGTCCCGGCGATCGTCGGACCTGGCCGACCGGCGGCTCTGTCGTTGCCATTCTCGGCCCGACGGCCAGTGGCAAGAGCGCGCTCGCACTCGGTCTGGCCGATCGACTGGACGGAGAGGTCATCAGCTGCGATTCCACGGCGGTGTACCGTCTCTTCGACATCGGCACCGACAAGGTCCCTGTCAGTGAGCGGCGGGGCATCCCTCACCATCTCATCGACCTCGTCGAGCCAACCGAGGAGTACAGCGCGGCCCAGTACGCGCGCGATGCGGCGCGGTGCATCCGTGACATTCACGCGCGCGGACGCCTGCCGATCGTGGTTGGGGGGACGGGTTTCTACTACCGGGCGTTGACGCGGGGTTTGTTTCCGGGACCGGGCCGTGACCCGGCGCTCCGTCGCAGGCTCGACTCGGTGGCCGAGCGCCGCGGTGTGAGCTTCCTGCACCGGATGCTTCGCCGCATCGACCGGGCCTCGGCCTCGCGCATCCAGCCGCTGGACCAGAGGCGGCTGGTGCGGGCGCTCGAGGTCTACTTCCTGACGGGGCGGCCGCTGACCGACCATTTCGCGCGCACCGAGTCGCCGATCGCGGACATGCGCGTCATTGCGGTGGCGCTCCGCCTGCCTGCCCTCCAGATCGCCGAGCGCGTGGCTCGCCGCGTCGATGCCCAGTTCGAGCGCGGACTCATGGCGGAGGTGCGAGGGCTGCTGCAACGCGGCGTGCCCGAGACCGCCCGTCCGTTCGGCGGGCTGGTGTACCGGCAGGCGTTGGAACACCTGCACGGCCTGCGCGACGAAACTTCGACCCGCGCGCTCATCGCGCAGGAGAACCGGCGGTATGCTCGCCGTCAGTTGATCTGGTTCCGCAAAGAGCCTAACCTACACTGGTTCGAGGGTCCGGGCGAAATCCAGACGGCCGCCGTCCTGGATCTGCTCGACCAGCATCTCAAGGATACGCCGCTCTGACCTCACCGTTCTCGCGCGCGATCGTCATCGTTCTCGACAGCGTCGGAATCGGCGAGCTGCCTGATGCCTCCGCCTACGGCGACGAAGGCAGCGACACGGTGGGCAACATTGCCCGGCAGATTCCTCTTCGCGTGCCGACGCTGAGATCGCTCGGCCTGAGCCACGTGGCCCGGCTGGACAAGGCGCCGCAGGACGGCACCCGGGCCGGGGCTGTTGGCCGCATGGCAGAAGCCTCGGCCGGGAAGGACTCGGTGACCGGCCACTGGGAAATGATGGGCATCGTCCTCGACCGGCCGTTCCCCGTATTCCCTGCCGGGTTTCCTGACGAGGTTCTCGCGAGCTTCTCGGCGAGAACCGGCCGCCCTGTGCTGGGCAACACCGTTGCGTCGGGTACCCAGATCATCGACCGCCTCGGTGCCGAGCACCTCCGGACAGGCGCGCTCATCGTCTACACATCGGCCGACAGCGTGTTTCAGATCGCGGCACACGAGGAGGTCGTGCCGCTGCCCGAGCTGTATGGCGCCTGCGAAATCGCCTATGAGCTTGCAGGCGAGGGGCTTGGCGTGGGCCGGGTCATTGCACGGCCGTTCATCGGCGAGCCCGGTCGATTCACGCGTACGAGGAATCGACGCGACTTCGCGCTGCCCCCGAAGGGCACGACGCTGCTCGATCGGCTGGCCGCCGCGTCACGGCAGACGGTCGCGATCGGCAAGATCGACGACCTGTTCGCCGGCCGGGGGATTGGTCACGCAGTTCACACCGGGAGCGACGACGAAGGGATGACTCGGACGATTGAGCAGATGCGGCTGGTTCGGGACGGCTTCATCTTCGTCAATCTCGTGGACTTCGACACGCAGTACGGACATCGCAACGATGTGGCCGGCTACGCCGAGAATCTCGAGCGTTTCGACCGACGGCTCGCGGAACTGCTGACAGGGCTGGACGGGAGCGACCTGCTGGTGGTCACCTCCGACCACGGCAACGACCCGACGACGCCCAGCACCGACCACTCGCGTGAGTACGTGCCGCTTCTCGTGACCGGCGCGCGCGTCGGATCGAACATCGATCTGGGCACGAGGCCGACATTCGCCGACCTCGGGCAGACCCTCGCGGAGGTGTTCGGCGTCGGCCGCCTGGATCATGGGACCAGCTTTCTGCACGACCTCACAGGCAGGTAGTGGCCTGGTGACCCTGCGCGAACAGCTGGAGCTGCGCGAGCGCGACACGCTCGCGAGGGAGGCGGCGAGAAGTGCCGAGTCGCGCGGCCGCCAGCGGTGGGAGCCCGACGACGAGGTGCGGCCCTCGTTTCAGCGCGATCGGGATCGCATCATTCACTGCAAGGCCTTCCGCCGGCTCAAGCACAAGACGCAGGTGTTTTTTGCCCCGACTGGCGATCACTACAGGACCCGCCTGACACACACGCTCGAGGTCTCGCAGATCGCTCGGACGATCGCGAAGGTGTTGCGTCTGCACGAGGAGCTGACGGAGGCCATCGCGCTCGGGCACGACCTGGGCCATACCCCGTTTGGCCACGCCGGCGAAAGGGTCCTGGATCAGCTGGTGCCGGGCGGGTTCAGCCACTACGAGCAGAGCCTGCGCATCGTCGATCGCCTCGAAAACGACGGGCAGGGGTTGAATCTGACCTGGGAGGTGCGGGACGGAATCGCCAAGCATTCCAAGGGGCGGCAGGGCGCCCCCGTCGGAATGCCGGCGCAATTGCGCGCCAGCACGCTCGAAGGCCAGACCATGCGCGTCGCCGACCTCATCGCCTACGTGAATCACGATATCGACGACGCCACGCGGGCGGGTCTGCTGAGGTCCGAGGATCTTCCGCGCGACCTGATCGAGGTCCTGGGGACGTCGTCCTCGGCCCGCATCGGCACGCTCGTCAAGGATGTGGTCAAGGAAACCGTTGCCGGCGGCCTCACCGAGATTCGCATGGGGGAACCCGTGCTCGATGCCGTTCTTCGGCTTCGCGCGTTTCTCTTCGCGGCCGTGTACGAGAACGATGTCGCCACTGCCGAGTTCAAGAAGGCGTCCGATATCCTGACCGGCTTGTGGGAGCGGGTGCGTGAGCGCCCGGACGAGTTCCTCGATCGGAGGACACTCGAGACCGAGGGACGCGACGCGGCCGCCAGGGACTTCGTAGCAGGCATGACCGACAGATACGCCGTGCGGTTGTTCGAGCAGTTGTTCATCCCCAAGCCCTGGGCGATCGAGTAGCCTCCGTAGAACCCTCTGCCAGCCTGTGGAGTCGGTTGTTCTTCGCTGTGTGCGGCTGGAAAGCGCGTCGAGCGCAGGGACCGGCAGGTTCCTCCGGGCCGGTTGTTCAAGGTATAGTGGAAGGTTCATGCTGT
Source organism: uncultured Bifidobacteriaceae bacterium (assembly GCA_964497175.1). GTDB lineage: Bacteria > Acidobacteriota > Vicinamibacteria > Vicinamibacterales > CAVVIG01 > CAZCEL01. The sequence goes on along the minus strand of CAZCEL010000086.1, from coordinate 573 downwards.
TGCTGGACCTGAACAAGATCCGGACCGCCCACGAGCGCGTCGAGGAGGTCTATCCTCCGGAGATGCTGCGCACGGGGGGCGGCACGTTCCGGCTTACGTCGCCCGTCTCGTTCGCGACTGACGTGTACAAGGACAAGGATCAGTTCCATCTGGTGGGCACTGTACGGGCCACGCTCGAGCTGGCGTGCAGTCGCTGCCTGGAGCCATTTGACTGCACGGTGGACGCAAGTTTCGATCTTCGGTATCAACCAGCGACCAGGAACCAGGGCGCTGGCGAGCGCGAAATCGCGGAGGATGATCTCACCACGGCCTTCTACCAGAACAACGAGATCGATCTCCGCGCGCTGATGGAGGAACAGTTCTATCTCGCACTGCCGATGAAGCCCCTGTGCAGCGAGACGTGCAAGGGGCTGTGTCCGACCTGCGGTGCGAATTGGAATCGTGCCTCGTGTGAATGCAGCAACCGGTGGCAGGACCCGCGCCTGGCCGGCCTGAGATCTCTGACGCGGGACTCCTGACAAACGAAAACGAGACGACGATGCCAAATCCAAAGCGACGACATTCTAAGACGCG
>CAZCEL010000085.1:0-13302 GCA_964497175.1 uncultured Bifidobacteriaceae bacterium | reverse complement strand
CAGGGCGGCCCGCACGTCGGGGGGCGCCAGCCGCGCCTGGGCCCGCATCTGGTCGTGCGACACCTCGATGGGCGGGGTCACGCCGTCGAACCGGCGAGCGAAACGCACAAGAGCGCGGTCGCCGTCCTGTCGAACGCGTTCGACGATGGAGGCGACGCGCCGCTCGAAGCGGCGATCTGCCACGTCGTTCCGCGCAAGAATTCGCCGCAGGGCGGCTCGATTCGATGCGTCGATGATCCTCACGGCAGTGTCTTCGACGGCAGTGTCTTCGACGGCGGCGTCACAGGACGATCTTGTTCAGCGGATACTCGACGATGCCCTGGGCTCTGGCGGCCTTGAGCTGCGGGATCAGATCGCGCACCGTACGCTCCTCGATTATCGTGTTCACCGCCACCCAGTTCTCGTCGCTCAAGGGCGAAATGGTGGGCCGCTGGAGCGCCGGCAGGAGCGACAGCACGCTCGCGAGATCGGCTCGCTTGACGTTGAGCATCAGGCCCACGCGGCCGTGCGCCTCGATGGCCGCCCTGAGCAGGAGTGCCATGTTCTCGAGCTTCGTCCGCTTCCAGGGATCGGCGAGCGCGGCCCTGTTGGCAACGAGCTGGGTGCTCGATTCCATGACGGTATCGAGAATCCGCAGACGGTTGGCGCGCAGTGTGGACCCGGTCTCGGTCGCTTCGACGATCGCATCGGCCAGGACCGGGGGCTTGACTTCGGTCGCGCCCCAGGAGAACTCGACGTTCACGGCGACGTTCCGGCTGCTGAAATAGCGGCGCGTGACCCGCACGAGCTCGGTCGCGATGGTCTTGCCCTCGAGGTCCGACGGCAACCTGACGTCAGACGCCTCCGGTGCGGCCAGCACCCAGCGCACCTTGCCGAAGCTCTGCTTGGCGTAGACCAGTTCGGCGATGCTCTCGATAACGCCCGTGCGGCCGTCGCCCAGCTCGTGCTCGAGGATCCAATCCGATCCGGTCAGTCCGGCATCGAGCACGCCGTCCGAAACGTAACGCGCCATCTCCTGGGCTCGGATGAGCATGCACTCGAGCTCTGGATCGTCGACCGAGGGAAAATACGATCGCGTGCTCACGTAGAGGTTGAAGCCTGCGCGCGCGAACAGCTGCACGGTGGCGTCCTGCAGAGATCCCTTGGGGATGCCGATCCTGAGCGTGGTCATGGTCAGTGCGAGGCCTCGACATGGCGGAAGAAACAGCTTCGCTGCCCCGTATGGCACACGTTACCGTCGCCGAGCCGCCTCACCTTGACCAGGATCGTGTCCTCGTCACAATCGGTGAGCATTTCGATCACCTGCAACCGGTTGCCCGACGTCTCGCCCTTGGTCCAGAGCGTGTTGCGCGTGCGGCTGAAGAAGGTGGCATACCCCGTCTTCGCCGTGAGGGCCAGCGCCTCCTGGTTCATAAAGCCGACCATGAGGACCTCGGCGCTCTCCATGTCCTGGATCACGGCGGGAATGAGTCCCCCGAGCTTCGAGAAATCCATAATCAAACAGTCCATCATCCGGGAACAGCCGGCCTCAAAACAAAAAACCCCGCCGGGGGGCGGGGTTGGGTGCTCAGCAGGTTCGTCTCGACCTAGATCACACCGAACTCCGCCCGTCGTGGGCCTCGTGGTGGTGCGCGTGATGGCGGAGCATAAGCATGACTACTGCAGCAGCGTACTTCCGGCCGCCCGCCGCTGTCAAACACGGCGCCGCCTCATCATCGGCCCCTCGCCCGTCCAACGACGTCGAGCACCGAGGGCTCACCTCCAGAACCCTCCAGTTGTGTCTGATGCCCACACGATCGAACAGCGCGTGCGAGACAGGATCCCACAGCCTGGTCTGTGCGCAGGCGGGTGGCCTCGGTCGAACCATCGCCAAGGAGGTACTCGAACCGGCCGCTTGGATTCACCAGATATCGCTGGGCCTCTTGAACGGCGGCCGCCCGTCCGTGAGGCGGGGCGGCGCACGGTCCGCGGGAGTCCATATCGCGACCTGAGCCGATCCGATCGGTGGTTGCGCATTGAGTGGCAGAGGAGGTCGACTGGCGATGACCACTGCTGCCATAGCCACCCTGGGCCTGGCTGCGGGATTCCACGGAGCCCTTTACGGCGCCTACAAGGATTCCCCGCACGAATCGTTTCTCCCCCGCCGGTTCGTTCGCGAGATCGTGATCGCGCTCGCCGTCTCGCTCTCACTGCCTGCGCTTCATCCCTCGGCCGGGTCCGAGAGCGCCTTCGTTCTGTACCTGTCCATCTTCGCGCTGACGCGCATCGCCACCGAGTTCTGGAAGCTCTTCCTGCGCGTGGAGCCCCAGCAGGGATTTCGCATACCCACACAAGTGCACTGCGTCACCGGCGTCGTGCACAACCGCATACTGCGCCTCCTGCTGGGAACCGGGTTTCTCGCCTCGATCTACGGCATCGGCGCTCTGGGCACGCTTATTCCTGAATGGTGGCCGCCGGCCGTGCACGGCCTGCTCGTCGGAGGGAGTATCGGGATCGCGGAAGCGATCGCTGGAGCCTATAAAGACGGGTCGATCGAAGGCTTCTCCTGGCGCAAGTTCGCGAAGAGCCCATCGTTCGGCGTGCTGGGAGGCATCATTGCGTCCGGCCACACCCTCGATGACGCCTTCCTGCTGCTGGCCTCGATCGGCAGCATGCGGATGTTCCTCGAGCTGCTGTTCAAGATGGTGGCGCGCCACTACACACCCGGCAAGTTCCCATCGATAACCGGTCCGTTCGCGGAGTGGAGCACGCGCAGACAGCACTTCCTCGCGCCTTACGCTCTGACATGGCTTCTTTACGCCGTGCTCGGCAGTCATTCCAGCTGGTGAGCGGCGCTCGGTGTGATGAGCGGCGCCAATGACCGGACTCGTCGTTCCGAACGTCTCGTGGATGCCCGCGGTCTACTACGCCCTGGCGGTTGTCAGCGCCGTCGTTCCCTGGGCGAATGCCGAAGTGCTGATGCTGTCCGCAGTGCCCCTGACCGGATCGCCAATGCACCTGGGAGTGCTCGTCGTGGCCGTGACGCTGGGACAGATGACAGGAAAGAGCGTCATGTACTGGGCTTCCCGGCACGCGGCGTACCCGCGAGGGCGCCGCTTGCAGAGCGTGATTGACCGGGGACGGGAACACTTCCAGCGCCACCCGCGCGGCGCGCTCGGCGTGATGCTGGTCAGCGCGCTGATGGGTCTGCCGCCCTTCTATCTCGTGGTTCTGGCCGCCGGCGCCCTCAATATCGCGTTCATCCGGTTTTTCGTGGTCGGCTTCGCCGGCCGGCTGGCCCACTTCGCCCTGGTCGCGTTCGTTCCACACCTGATTGGGAGGATGTCATGAGGATTCTTGCCGCCATTACATGCGCCGTGAGCATGGCCACCGGCCTCGCGACCGCCGTGTCGACCGAGATCGCTGCGGCCGTCGTACTCGATCGGTTCCTCAATTCCGCAACTCCCGCGCTGACGAGCTATCAGGCACGACGGGTGCTGACAGCCTCGGCGATGGGCGGGCGGATGACCGCCTCGCTCGAAGCGTGGACCGAGCTCGGTCCGGACGGGACATTCTCCTTCACGGTGATCAGACAGGAGGGCTCGGGACTGGTTCGGAAGCACGCACTCGTCGCAGCACTCAACGCGGAGCAGCACAGCCGCAACTCCGGCGAGGCCGAACAGACCGATCTCACGCCAGCAAACTACGACCTTCGCGTGGAGATGGAGCCGCACGACGAGGGCCTGGCGATCATCCGGCTGGCGCCGCGACGCAAGGCGCCCATGTTGCTCAACGGTACTGTCACTGTGACACGACACGACGGGGACATGCTTCGTGTCGATGGGAGCCCGTCGAAGCCGCCATCGTGGTGGACCACGCGCGTGGATATCGTCCGCCGCTACCAGCGGATCGGCGGCGTCCGCGTGCCGATCGAGATGTCCTCGCGCGCCGACATCCGACTGGCTGGCGTCGCCACGTTCCTGATGACCTACGAGTACACGACGATCAACGGACAGCCCGTGGCCGATCCGCAGGCACAGGGCGATGAGCGTACCGATTAGCGCCGGTCCAGATGCGTCCGCAGCCTACCTCGTCGAGAACGGGATCACGATTCCGGCCGCAAACCGGAAGAGATTCGCCCCGGCGTCCTCCTCGAACACTCTCAGGTAATCCACGCCCACCCGCACGCCGACTCTCTCGGTGAGGAGGAAGTTCAGGCCGCCGCCCACCTGCAGGCCGAGGTTCGTCGCGGATTCCTCCTCACTGGTCGAGAAGATGGTCGTACCCCCGATCGACGCCGAACCGGAGATCTTCGCCGAGCCGTTGACGGCGCCAACCAGGACCTGGCCGAACGGTACCAACTGCGCGTTGGGCCTCGCGTTGAATCGCACGCCGCCCATGAACTCATGCACGCGCAGATCCACCGTCGCGGTGCCGGTCACATCAAGGAATGTCTCGGACGCAGAGATGGACTTGTAGCTGCCGCCAACCTCGAAGACGATTCCTACGGTCCGATTCAGGTTGCCCACCACGTCGGCGTACCAACCCTTGCCGAGCGACTCGCCTTCGCCCTCCACCGACACGTTCAGGAACTGATATCCCCCCGACACCTCGGCTCTCGGGACGTCCTGCGCCGCAGCCGGGAGTGCAGCGGTCGTCAACAGGAGACAGAGGACCAGTCGCCGAACCCTCGTGCGTGGGAACTCCATCATGACCTCCTCGAGTGGTGTTGCGAGCAGGCGTCCCCTTCACGCGGCGACGCTGCACGACAGCTGTTGCCTCTGGTGCCCTATAACGTTCGCCGCCCGAGAACCGAACGGCAGGGTCGTCGCTCTCCGTGCGGATTCGAGTACAGGCTGCTGAGACGGGCCAGGTCGAGCGAGCCGGACGGCGTCAGTACCTGTAGTGCTCCGGCTTGTACGGCCCCTCCACCGGCACGCCGATGTACTGCGCCTGCTCGGGAGTCAGCGACGTCAGCTTCACCCCGAGATGATCCAGGTGCAGCCGTGCCACCATCTCGTCCAGATGCTTCGGCAACATGTAGACCTTCTTCTCGTACTTGCCCACGTTCCTGTGCAGCTCGAGCTGGGCGATCACCTGGTTGGTGAATGACGCCGACATCACGAAGCTCGGATGTCCGGTGGCGCAGCCCAGGTTGAGCAGCCGGCCCTCGGCAAGCACCAGCACGCTGTGGCCATCGGGAAAGCGCCATTCGTCGTACTGCGGCTTGATGTTGATCTTCTCGACACCGGGGGCCTTTTTCAGCCCGGCCATGTCGATCTCGTTGTCGAAGTGGCCGATGTTGCCGACGATGGCTTTGTCCTTCATCCGCTTCATGTGGGCGAGGGTGACGATGTCCCGGTTGCCGGTCGCGGTGATGAAGATGTCGGCGCGCTCGACGAGGTTGTCGAGCGTGTTGACCTCGTAGCCTTCCATCGCCGCCTGCAGCGCGCAGATCGGATCGATTTCCGCGACGACCACGCGGCAGCCCTGGCCGCGGAGCGCCTGCGCGCAGCCCTTGCCGACTTCACCGAAGCCGCAGACGAGGGCAACCTTGCCGCCGAGCATGACGTCGGTGGCCCGCGCCAGGCCGTCGGGCAGCGAGTGCCGGCAGCCGTAGATGTTGTCGAACTTGCTCTTGGTGACCGAGTCGTTCACGTTGATGGCGGGGAAGAGCAGCGTCCCCGCCTCCATCATCTGATACAGCCGGTGCACCCCGGTCGTGGTCTCTTCGCTGACGCCGCGTGTCGCCGAGGCGATGCGGCGCCATCTCGACGGATCGCCAGCCATCGACTGGCGGATGCAGTGGAGGATGACGCCCCACTCCTCGGGCTCTTTCTCGGGACTGAACGGGGGCACCTGGCCCACCCGCTCGAACTCCACGCCCTTGTGCACCAGCAGCGTGGCATCCCCGCCATCGTCCACGATCAGGGTGGGGCCGCTCCCGTCCGGCCACTCGAGGGCCTCGCTCGTGCACCACCAGTACTCCTCGAGCGTTTCGCCCTTCCACGCGAAGACCGGCGTGCCCTTCGGATCGAGCGAGGTCCCGCCGGTTTCCGGCCGTCCGACGACGACCGCTGCCGCCGCGTGGTCCTGCGTCGAGAAGATGTTGCAGGAGACCCAGCGCACGTCGGCGCCCAGATCGGTCAGCGTCTCGATGAGGACGGCGGTCTGGACCGTCATGTGCAAGCTGCCCATGATTCGGGCACCGGCGAGTGGTTTGTGTCCCGTGTGCTGCCGGCGCAGCGCCATCAGGCCGGGCATTTCCTGCTCGGCCAGTCGGATCTCCTTGCGGCCGAAGTCTGCAAGCGCGAGGTCCCTGACCTTGTACGGCGGACGGCCGGCCTTTGCCGCCGCCGCGAACGAATGGAGCTTTTCGACCGCTACTGTCATGGTGGTGTCCTTTCCCTCTACTCGCTTCGCGTACGCTCGTGCTCTCGAGGCGCGGGCCGGTGACCCGACGCGACAAACAGGGCCGGCCCCTTCGCGCGCGCATTGGGCGCCAGCGCGACGAGCCGGATGTGGTCGAACCCGGCGTCGGCCAGCAGGTGACCGACATGCGCTTCCGAGAAGCCCAGCCACACGTGACCCATCTGAAGGCGATACTGTTCGCGATCGTGGGGAAACATGTCCACGAGCAGGATGCGTCCACCAGGCTTGAGCACCCGCGCCGCCTCGCCGATTGCCTTCGCCGGCTCGGGCACATGATGCAGCACCAGCATCAGCGCCGCTGCATCGAGCTGTGCATCGGCAATGGGAAGCGCCTCGAGCTCGCCGCGGCGCAGGTCGACGTTGTCGAACTCCTGGAGCCGGCGCCGTGCGGCGCGCAGCATCGCCGCGGATCCGTCCACGCCAATCACCCGCGCCACGAAAGGCGCCAGGGCGGCGCCGAGCGGGCCCGTTCCACAGCCCAGATCGCCGACCGTCCAGTCGGGCTGGGCCAGCGCGGCCAGCGCAGCCAGGTGAAATCCGTTGCCAAAGAGCTCGTCGCGCAGCCGATCCCAGTGTCCCGCGGACGAGGAGAAGAACTCCTGCGACCCTCTACGGCGGGCGGCCAGCGCGCTCGACAACCGCCGCTCGTCCTGGCGGGCCGCTGAGGTCGACCCGACCTGCTCGCGCACCAGCTGCCAGAGCCGCCGCCGTGGGGCCTCGAGCCCATTCCGCATCATCGTGTACACGTTGCTCGCTCCCTCGGTTCGCGCGGACACCCAGCCGGTGTCGGAGAGCGCTTTGAGGTGGCGGCTCACGGTCGACTGCGGGAGCTGCACGACGCCGCAGAGTTCGGAGACGGTCAGGTCGTGGCGGTCGAGCAGCAGCAGGAGGCGGCTGCGCGTGGCGTCGGAGAGCGCCCCGAGGTGGTCGAGGATCGACGGGCTGTCCGCTATCATCCGAGCATCCGGATGATAGGATAATCACCGCCGTCGGTCAACCCGCCTGGTCGGCTCGCGGCCCGGCGGCCGCAGGCAGTCGAGCATACGCTCGCCCGGCTACAATCGGCGCCGGAGGTGCCCATGGCTCGCCTGTCCCGCGCGGATTTCCTCAAGGTGAGTGCGCTCGCTCTGGGCTGGCCGGCCGCCGGCGCCTCCTGCACGTCCGCGTCGAGCCAGTCGAGCGGGCTTCGGATCGAGCCCGATCTGATCCTGGTCAATGCGAAGATCTACACGGTCGACCCGGCGGCGCCGCGCGCCGAGGCGCTCGCGATCAAGAACGGCCGCTTCGTGGCCGTCGGGGCCTCGTCCGACGTGCGCAACCTGGCGTCGCGCCGGACCCAGGTGATCGACGCCGGCGGCCAGACGGTGACACCGGGCTTCATCGACGCACATTGCCACGTAAGCGGTGTGAACGAGTTGTTTGGCGTGAACACCAACCTGCGGACCGTGAAGGCCATCCAGGACGCGCTCCGGGCCCGCGCGGCGAAGACACCACCCGGGCAGTGGGTCACCGCATTCATGTTCGACGACACGAAGCTCGACGATGGGCCGCTGCACCGCCGTCATCTGGACGAGGCCGTGCCCGATCATCCGGTGAGCGTGGGCCACCGCGGCGGCCACACCACCTGGTACAACAGCGTCGCCTTCAAGCTGGCGGGCATCACCAGGACGACGAGCGATCCGGAGCACGGACGGTTCTTCCGCGATGAGACCGGACAACACGATGGCCGTGTCGCCGAGCGCGCTCGCGACGTGTTCGCGAACGTCGGCATTCGCGAAACCTTCACGGCCGAGGAGCGGCGCGAGCGCAGCCGCCAGGGCATGCGCCATATGTCCGAGCTGCTCACCGCGGCGGGGCTGACGAGCGTCCACGACGCCGGCGCCAGCCAGGCGCAGCTGACCGCCTACCTCGACGCCCACCATAACGGCGAGCTGCGCCACCGGGCGTTCCTGATGATGCGCCCGTACGACCACCTGCGTGACGCGGGCGCCTACACGGGGCTCGGCGACGAGTGGGTGCGCATTGGCGGCGTGAAGTACGCGGCCGACGGTTCGGCGTCCGAGCGGACGATGCGGATGAGCACGCCGTATACGGGCACGACCGACTACGGCATCCTCACGATGACGCAGGAGCAGATCCACGAAGCCGTGGACGAGGCGCACGCCAGAGGGTGGCGTGTGGGCATCCACGCCAACGGCGACGTCGCCATCGACATGGTGCTCAAAGCATACGAGCGTGCGCTCGCGAAGTGGCCGGATGCCGATCGGCGCCACCGTATCGAACACTGTTCGCTCGTCAATCCCGACCTCGTGTCGCGCATCAGGAAACACGGGGTCATTCCGACGCCGTTCTGGACCTATGTCTACTACCACGGCGAGAAGTGGGCGAACTACGGCGATGAGAAGATGCAGTCGATGTTTGCGCACAAGACGTTCCTGGACGCCGGCGTCGTCGTGCCGGGCGCCTCTGATTACACCCCGGGACCGTTCGAGCCGCTGATGGCGATACAGAGCATGGTCACGCGCACCGATTACAAGGGCCGCGTGTGGGGCGCGAGCCAGAGGATCTCGGTGGACGAGGCGCTTCGAGTCGCGACCATCAACGGCGCGTGGGCCTCGAAGGAGGAGCGCCACAAGGGGTCAATCGAGGCGGGGAAGCTGGCGGATTTCGTGATCCTCGAGAAGGACCCGCACGACGCGCCGCCGGAAGCGATCAAGGACATCACGATCGTGCGCACCGTGACGGGAGGCCGCACGGTGTTTCCGAAGGAGCCCGCCAGCACGTAGAGGAACGTGCCTACACGTGATGGTGGAATGGCGGGATCTCCGGGATAATCACCCCGCCATGGCGGCGCTTGCGATCCTGATGCCCGTCTATCACGACAGCGCGTCGGCCGCCGCCGTCATCGCCCAGGTGCGACTGGCGCTTGGTGGCTCCGGTGACGTCAGCGTTGTCGTCGTCGATGACGGATCCATTCCAGCCATCACCTGCGCGGACCTGGCACAGAGGGGCGCGGGCGGGGCGGTGTCGGTGGTCACGCTGCGCCGCAACGTCGGCCATCAACGGGCCATTGCCATCGGGCTCGCGTTCATCGCGGAGCGGCTGTCTGTAGAGGCCGTGCTCGTGATGGACGCCGACGGCGAAGACCGCGTCGAGGATGTACCCCGGCTACTCGATGCGTGGAGGCGAACCGGCGGCACCAGGATCGTTTTTGCCAGCCGGACACGGCGCGCCGAGTCGCTGGCCTTTCGCGTCCTGTATCACGTCTATCGCGGACTGCACCGGTTGCTCACGGGCATCCCCGTGCGTTTCGGCAACTTCAGCGTCGTTCCGGCCCCGTTGCTCGCGCGGCTCGTGTATTCCTCCGAGCTGTGGAACCACTATGCGGCCGCGGTTCTGAAGACGCGACTGCCCTATTCGGCGGTGCCCACTACTCGTGGGCGCCGCCTTCAGGGCGATTCGCGGATGGGCCTTGTCGCCCTGGTAGTGCATGGCCTGAGCGCGCTCTCAGTTTTCAGCGACACGCTGGGTGTGCGGCTACTCGTCTCGAGCGTGATGGGTTTTGTCCTGCTGGCGATGACTGCTGCAGTCCTCGCCGCCTGGCAGTGGTTCGGCATCATTCATGTGAGTCCGATCGCCATGTTCCTCGGTGGATTCGTGCTCCTCGTGGCGTTGCAGATAGCAACCGCCTGCGCACTGCTCGCGCTCGTCGTGCTCGGACGTCGGACCGGCACCGACTTCGTGCCGGCGCGCGATTATCGACTGTTCATCCAATTCGTGTCCGAGTGTAGGGACGCACCTCGGTGATCGTCATCCTCGGGAAGCCTACCGCGGCTGTGGCAGTAGGTTGAGCGCGCGGGCCTCGGCATCCACGCTCCACACCAGCAGGCGCACGGCGTCTGGACACGTGGACCAGCCGGCCCATCCATGCAACCGTGTACTGCCGCCCGTGACCTCCACGTCGGGTCGATGGACGCTCGGAAACAATACGCCGCAAGCCCGCTCGTCTCCGGTCGCGAAGGCCGCCGTGATCAGCACGGCATGGCACGGCTCGTCGCGGCCGGCAAGCACGCACCACCCACTCAATCGGAACACCGAGCCGTCGTCGGTCGAGAGTTGCTCAACCCGGCCGAAGCGCGGTGAGCCGGTCGCATCGACGATCCCACGGCGGAAGTCCTGCAACAGCCCCGAGGGCAGCCACCCCAAGCGATTCACCTGCTCGAAGATCGGCCGGGCCCCCTCGTCAGCCATATAGAGCGTGATCTTCGGGCCGAGCATCGGATACGGCAGCACCGGAATCAGCCACGTTGCGGCCTTCGACTGCAGTCGGGCTGTCCGCAGGTCCCTGTAATTCGGCAGCACGGCGCGGATGGAACCGACGTGGAGCGCCACGATGAGAAGCGCCGTAGCGACAGAGAGGGGAACCAGCACCCGCCTCGTGGCCGGCGCCGCTTCGCGGAGCCAGATCGCGACCAAGGAGAAGATGGCCGCGTAGACGCACGACGAGAACGCGACGTAGCGTGACGCGAGCGCGTACGACACACCGAAGCCAAGGCGCCCGGCGACGATGGCGACTCCGGCGACGAGGCCGTAGGCCATGAACACGAGCCAGGGAAGCGATCGCGGCAGGACGCGGCGCCCGCGCGGCGAAAGGCCCAGCCAGGCAAGCATTGAGCCAATGACGATCAGCATGACGATCCCGATCGCGAACGCCCAGTCGGCTTGATTCGATCCAGCGCTGAGTGGCGCGCCAAGGTACAGCACAAAGCTCTTCGCGGCGTCCGTGGCGTGAGCGAACGCTTGATCGAGAGCCGGGTGGTTTTTGGGCCTGGCGTACCCGTCGAAGTAGGCCCACACGGTCATGCCTGCAGCTGCCATCCACGCCAGAATCGTCGCGGCGCGCGTCAAGGGAGTGCCGCGCCTCCAATGCACCAGAAACAGCCACGGCACCAGCAGCCACAGACTCATGCCGTTTGCGTACGAATACGTCGCGATCCAACAGAGCGCGATGCAAGCGGCAACCTGAGTGGAGACGCGCCAGCCCGTGCCGGTGATCAGAAGGCACCCTACAAGGCACGCCGCGGGGTAATAGAGAATTGCCTGGATACCCCAGAGCAAGCTCTGATCCTGGACCGGCGAGAGAAGAAGGGCGGCCGAGAGTCCCGCCAGCGCCACCGCGACTGGCCACGACACCTCGAGGGTCCGCCGCCCAAGCGCGAACAGACCAACGGCTGTCAAGCAGATTAAGGCTTGAGACAGCACCATCTCGACCTTGCTGTTCCAGTGCGTGAACTGCGCGAGGGCGTAGGAGACCAGCAGCGGCACGGCCGGTCGACTTTCGTTGGCTTGCCGGAAGACGTACTCGCGATCGAATCCGTGCGTAGTTATCTGCGCGAACTGGTAGCCCATCCACCATTGGTCGAAGACAGGCGTGTTCACGCCGTACGTGGCAATCAGCCTGAGATTGAACGCGAGCGGCGCGGCCAGTACGAGGCCGAGTACCACAAGCCACCCTCGGGCTGGGTGTGTCATGTATGCGGTCGGATGTTACAGATGAGTGGCGGCGGACACAACCACGTTGCGATAACCATCCATCATCAATGGGTGCTTGCTGGCGCCCGCACGTCGTCGCCAGTGACGTGCGTGTGCCGGGATCAGCGTATGGGCGGGGCGGATGGCGCTGGCGACACGGCGTTCGCGATCTCCGGAGCCGTCAGGTCGCCAGCACGCTCGCCAAGGTGATGAATGCGGTGGCGAACTTCGCAATCGTGCTGGGATCGACAGCCTGCGGTCCGCGATCGTCAGGGTTGTGGAAGAGCGCATTCCGTCCAGACGCTGAGGCGCGTTCTGAACTACGCGCGCACCGAAGCGGTGGCGCCCTCAGGCGGGCTTCGTTCGGCGCGGGAACGCTCAGAACCCGGGCGCCAGGTTGAACTGGAAGATCCAGCCCCTGCCCGGACGCTGCAACGGCCTGGAAAAGGCGAACTCGCCGACTGCGAAGCCGAAGAAGTTGGCGCGCAGCGCCGCGCCCACGCTCGACACGCCCTCGCGCTCACCGCCGAAGAAGCTCGGCTTCTCCCCGCGATCCCACGCCACGCCGCCATCGGCAAAGAGCGCCACCTCGAGCGGCAAGGGACCGTACATCGACTGCGAGGCGCCGAACGGCCGCAGCAGCGGGAACCGGAACTCCAGGTTGGCCACGAGCATCCGGCTCCCGATCAGGCGGTCGAAGATCGGGCAGGTGCTGGTGGGATCTGGCACGCACTCGCTTGCGTCGATCGTCCCCACGTCGTAACCGCGCACCAGCGAGGGATAGCCGACATACATGGGGTACAGCCGCGAGTCCTGGCCGCCGGTGCCGTATCGTCCGTAGTGGACGAGGCGCGCCGCAACCGTATAGAACGGCACAGGCATGAAGTAGCGCCGGTAGTCCGCGAGCACGCTGGTGAAGTTGATCGTGCCGAAGGTTGGCGCCGCCTCGAGGCGGTAGCGCTGACCCTGCACGGGGCTGGTCGCGCCAAAGTTGGATGTGTCGTACACCAGCGCCGCCGACGAGTTGGCGACCGTCAGCGTGTCGCCAAGCGAGGTCTCCACCGTCTCGTCGGAGAACAGCTGCCCCGTCGACAGCGAGTAGATCTGGGTGCGGACGATCTGGTCGAACGACATCTGCGTCAGTCCGCCCTGGACCTCGATGCGGTGCGCCCGGTTGAACGGATACGCCACGAGCCCGGCGGCGCTGCGCTCGGTCTGCCGGAACAGGATCATCTCGTCGATGACGACCGGCCGTCCCTGCACCTGTCCGAGCCCCTGCCGGTAGCCCCCGCTCAGATACGGCACCTGGCCGCCGACGAGGCCCCAGTTCCACCGGCGCTCCTGGTTGAGATAGACCAC
>CAZCEL010000084.1:6464-13398 GCA_964497175.1 uncultured Bifidobacteriaceae bacterium | reverse complement strand
GCGACAGGCTGCGGGCGTCAACGGAGCGCGACAACACGCCAGGCAGAAACGCATGGAAGACACTGCTTGTAACAGGAGTGACGCGTGGGTGTCAAGCGCGAGATCCTCGAGAGCGCGAGATCCTCGAGATCCTCGCGAGATCCGCGAACGGGATCGCTCGAGTCCCGCGGCGTGACCTGAAGCGACAACAGCAGTGTGACCTGCGGGAGACAGCCTCGCGGTCGATGCGCCGACTGCGGCCGATTACGGGCCTCATCAAGCACGCGCCTCCTGGCATGACCGTTGCCCTTTTTTTGAGGCAGTCGACAGGAGTCCAACATGTCTTTGACCTCTCGTGCCGCAGGCATGGCGCTTCTCGCGGGTCTGCTGGCTCTGCCAGACACTGCGCTCGCCCAGTTCAGGTATCCGCCACCCTACCCATATCGATGGGCGGGACCGGAGGGCGACCTCCGGATTGCCGTCAAGCCCCGGGACGCGTCCGTGTACGTCGACGGCTACTTCGCCGGCAGCGTTGACGACTTCGACGGAGTGTTCCAACGTCTGCACCTTCCGCCCGGCGAGCATGAAGTGGTCGTCCATCTTGCCGGGTATCGGAGCCTGCGCGAGCGGGTATACGTAAGTCCGAACTCCACACGGAAGATCGAGGGCACGCTGGAACGCCAGTCGCCTGGGGAACCACCTGAGCCGCGGCCGACGCCAACGATGGCGCCTGAACCTCCCGGTCCACCTGGGCCTCCGCCCGGGCCGCAGGCCCGTGGACCCCGTCCGCCTCGGGGACCGGTGCCGCCGGTTCAGCAGCCGCCCCGACGGCCGCCACCGTCCGATCAGGCACAGCCCTCGCGATTCGGCACGCTGTCGATTCGCGTTCAGCCCCCCGGGGCGGACGTGCTAATCGACGGCGAACGCTGGACCGGTCCCTCCACCGACGACGAGCGGCTCATCGTTCAGGTCGTCGAAGGCCGCCATCGGATCGGGGTGCGGCGAGACGGCTTCGAGCCATTCGACACCGAGGTGGACGTCCGAAGGGGCACCACCGAGTCGCTCAACGTGAGCTTGACGCGGGATCGGTGAGGTGACTGCTGCGGCCGCCCTTGACACCGCCTCCGCGCCGTGCGCGGCAGGGGCTCTTGTCGGCGGCAGCAACTGATCGGTCAAGGTGGCTGGATCCGGGGAAACGGCCGCTCTGCCGTCGCATCGGCCGCGATCGGCACGCGGCTCACGTCGTCGGCAACCGCACTGTGGGTGGCGTGGACTTCGATCGCTGCGGGCTCGATCGTCGTGAACCGCCGGGAAACGTGCTCGACAAGGCGGACTTGACGGCGAACGACGACCGTCGTGGATCACGATGTCGGTGTTCGAGATTGGCCACCTCGAAATGCGGTGCGCTCAGAACCGACAGCGCTGGCGCGACCGCTTCGCTGTGCGCTACTTCGTCTTCCGCGCGGACGACTCGTGGGCAGGCCACAGTGTGAATCGTTGTTCCTGCCCGAAGCGACCGCTGTTCGGCTCCTCGCGGGTCACGACGCGCGTCAGCTGATACGGAGCTTTGTCCACCCTGAGGATTTCGTTGATCGCATCCACGAGGTCGTTTCGTTCGTGGAGAATCCGCCACATACACTCGACACGGAAGCTCAATTCGAGAAAATCAAGAAGTCCTCGGTGGTGCACTCCAGCACCTTCGAGAGGCGCGCCGCGAGGCGTTCGAGTGCGGCCTGCCGGCGGACGACGTACGTCGGTACATCGACCCGGCGGGCACGTTCGCGCAGGCGCGCTTCGACGGCAGCGCGGAAGGCAGCAGGCGTCGCGTAGTCACGCACGGGCGCGCGCCTCGTCGATCGCCCGATTGAGAGGCGAGGGGTCGATGGCGTTCGGTCAGCCCTCATATTGGGCCGGCTCGAGCGGGAACCCGTCAACGCACTTTCAGGCAGGGCGGGTTTTCCTGCGGTCGGCGCGCCGACGCGCGCGGCGCAGAACCCTCGAGACGAAGGAAGCATTAGCCGGGAAGTTTACGGAATAGCCCTTATCCGATCCGCCCCCGACCTCCCCTGCACAGACGGAGCCGAGCGCGGAGGCCTCGCCGGCGGGGCCTCGCAAGGATGCAGCCGCCTGTCGCCCGCACCTGCAGCGCGCCGCGGGCGGGGCGTGACCGGCTGCGGGGCGCTTCGCCATCCTGAGGCCGCGCCCGCGTTCGACCATCTGGGCCGCGGCTTGCAGTCGTCTCTGTTGATCCAGTACAACGTTGCAATACTCCATGAGGAAGGTGCATCAATGAATCCGAACCAAGCATTGTGGGAAAAGGGCGATTTTTCCCGTATCGCCGCGAGTATGCGCGGCAGCGGAGAGGCGCTCGTCAAGAGGATCGGGATCACACCGGGGCTCAAGGTCCTGGATCTCGGATGCGGCGATGGCACGACGGCGTTGCCGGCGGCGAGACTCGGAGCGGACGTCCTGGGCGTCGATATCGCGAGGAACCTCGTTGAGGCCGGGAACAGGCGCGCACAGGAGCACGGCCTGACGAACTGCAAATTCCAGGAAGGCGACGCGTCCGATCTGCACGAGCTGCAAGATGACACGTTCGACCACGTCGTGAGCATCTTTGGCGCCATGTTCGCACCGAAGCCCGCGGACGTCGCCCGGGAGATGGTGCGCGTGACCCGGCCCGGAGGTCGGATCACGATGGGGAACTGGATCCCGAATGATCCGACGTTGGTGGCGCAGATCTTGAGGATCAGCTCCGCATACTCGCCACCGCCGCCGGAAGGCTTCATCAGCCCCATGACCTGGGGGATCGAGGACAACGTCATAGAGCGGTTCGCGGGCGCGGGAGTTCCACGAGAGAAGATCTCGTTCGTCCGGGACACCTACACGTTCCACTTCCCCGGCGCGCCGGCAGAGTTCGTTGCTGCATTCAGAAGCTACTACGGGCCGACCATGAACGCATTCGAAGCCGCGGACAAGGACGGCCGAGCAGCTGATCTGCAGAAAGAGTTGGAGGCGCTCTTCACCAGCCAGAACCAGAGCCCCACCAACGATGCCACCACCATTCCGGCAACCTTCCTGCGCGTTACCGTCGCAACTTGAGGATGCGGCTGCCGGGGACCTGAAGAGTGCGAAGGCGCCCGTGCGGTGACGGCCGCCCGGGAAATTGACCGCTGTCGCACGGAGCGTTGCCCCCGTCCCCGGATTTGCAGATGGCATCCCGGAGGCCCGGAACGCACGACGCGAGAACACACATCCAATCAAAGCCGCTCTCCCCGCCGCGAGGCGTTCGCGCCGTGCCCCACACGCCAGGGACCGCGAGAATGCCGCTGGGCTACGGCTCGTCGCGGCTGCGAGGGATCGTCGATGAAGGTGCATGAGTATCAGGCGAAGCGCATCCTGGCGGAGTTCGGAGTGCCGGTGCCCCGAGGGCGCGCGGCGGCGTCAGCGGATGACGCGCGGGCGATCGCGGCGGAACTGGGCGACAAGGCGGTCGTGAAGGCTCCCCGGGATGCAGCTCGTCACGCACCAGACCGGTCCGCAGGGCCAGAGGGTGAAGACGGTGCTGATCGAGGGACGATAGGAAGCACTTTCAAACGCGCATGGCGGCCGGCCCTGGCCAAGTCCTCAGACACCAATACGCGGTCTCGCGTGACGGTCGCTTTCTGATCAACGAACCGGCCGAAGAATCCACCGTGACACCGATCACACTCATCCTCGACTGGAAGCCGCGGCCGTGAGGCTGGGTCCTCACGATGGCGACCACGCAGGTCGCAGGGGCACCTATCTCGACGAGGTGGCCCCCCGCACCGACGTGTCGACGGCGTAGAGCGAGGTTCGGGCCGTCATGTAGAGCGTTCTACCTGTCGGCCCGCCGAACGCAAGGTTCGCAGCGCTTTCGGGGAGCAGGATTCGTCCAATCAACTGGCCTGACGGCGAGAAGACTTGAACGCCGTCTCCGGAGCTCGACCAGACATTCCCAAGCTCGTCGCACCGAATGCCGTCGGGAATGCCTTTGTCGAGTGTGGCGAACACGTGGCCCTTCGAAGGAGTGGCCGGTGTGCTCACGGCGTAGGCGCGAATCTCGGGTGGCCTGCCTGAATTCGCGACGTACAGCGTCGATTCGTTCGGCGAGAAACACAGCCCATTGGGGCTGGTCATGTCGGTCACAACTGCGGCCATCGCTTTCTTGACCGGATCGTACCGGTAGACGTAATTGCCGGGCGTCTCTTTCTTCCGTCCTGCCAGACCATAGTCGGGATCAGTAAACCAGATCGATCCGTCTGTCTTCACGACCACGTCGTTTGGTGAGCTCAGCTTCTTGCCCTCAAACGAGTCGACGAGAGTGACGACCACGCCGTCCTTTTCGGTTCGCGCGATGCGGCCGGCATGCTCCGCGGTCAGCAGCCGTCCTTCACGGTCCAGCGTATTGCCGTTCGATGACCCGCTTGGCGCGCGCAACGTCCGCACGCCGCCGGCTGCATCCCAGCGCTTCAGCTCGTTGGCGGGAATGTCGCTGAACACGAGGTACCCCCCGCCTGGCGCACTCACCCAGACAGGGCCTTCGACGAACTGCAAGCCGCCAGCGAGCTTCTGGACCTTGGCTCCTGTCGGAATGAGCTTCTGAAACGCGGCCCGATCGACGACATCGAAGTCAGAAGCTGTCTGAAGGAGCGAGGCGGAGAGCGTGAGGAGGATCAAGGAGCGAGTCATGATGCCGCCACTCTACCACGCAGGGACTGAGCCGCGATTGGCGTAGAGGTCGACGCGCAGGCCGGGCAGCGAGGCTGCGCCTACACCCCGAGGGCCGAAAGCACCGCGCCTCGCGAGGTGCGCCAATGTAGCTCCCATGTCGCGCGGCGAGGGCAATCAGTGCGTTGTTTTCGTCGCTGATCCACCCACCCAGCGAGCCCTCAAGGCAACCCGGCCGACGACTTTCCCGCGCAGGTGAGGATGACTGACGGGCCTCGTCGATCGGCCTCACGACGCTGTAACTGAATGAGGGGCTGAGCGGGTGGGTGACCTCGTCGATCACGACGCCGCCAATTCTCTCGAGCGCGATGAAGGCGTAGGTACGGCCGTCGCCGGGTCTCCGCCGGCAGACTTCGCAAGTCCGGTGCCCAGATCCTATAAACGGCCTCACCTTGTCGATACGCGCAGGATCCTTTCGACCGACGAGATCGGACGGACGCGAAGCATCTGAGCCGCTTGCACTCAATTGTGAAGCACAATAGAGGGTGCCCTTCGCCCAACTAAAACTGAATCCTCCA
This sequence comes from uncultured Bifidobacteriaceae bacterium, assembly GCA_964497175.1. Classification (GTDB taxonomy): domain Bacteria; phylum Acidobacteriota; class Vicinamibacteria; order Vicinamibacterales; family CAVVIG01; genus CAZCEL01. The sequence goes on along the minus strand of CAZCEL010000084.1, from coordinate 8,149 downwards.
CTCGTTAAAGCCATCAAAGAGCTCGGCTTCGTTCGGCCCACAACTATCCAATCGGAGGCGATACCGCCCGCGCTTCAAGGACGCGACGTCATCGCCACTGCGCAGACGGGCAGCGGGAAGACGGCGGCGTTCCTGCTCCCGATCATCAGCCGCCTGATCGATCGGCCGCGGCGGACGACGCGAGCGCTCGTTCTGGTGCCCACGCGCGAGCTGGCGGCGCAGATTCTGGACGACTTCAACGCCTTGTCCATCCACACGCCGGTGACGGGCGCGGCGGTGTTCGGCGGCGTCGGCATGGGCCCGCAGGAGCACGCGTTCAGGAGCGGCGTGGACGTCATCATCGCCACGCCGGGCCGCCTTATCGACCACATGCGCTCGCCATACGCGCGGCTGAACCAGATCGAACACCTGGTCCTGGACGAAGCCGATCGCATGCTCGACATGGGCTTCCTCCCGGAAATCCGCCGCGTCGTCTCGAAGCTGCCCGCGAAGCGGCAGACGCTTTTCTTCAGCGCGACGATGCCGCCGGCGATTGCCGTCCTCGCGGGCGAGATGCTGCGCAATCCGGTGTCGATTCAGACGCAGCGGCCGGCCCCCGCCTCCGGCATCACGCAGGCGGTGTATCCCGTGCCGCAGGAGCTCAAGTCTGCGCTCGTCGTCCATCTGCTCAAAGGACAGACGATGAGGCAGGCGCTGATCTTCACGCGGACGAAGCATCGCGCCAACCGGCTGGCGGACTACCTCGTGAGGACGGGCGTGCGTGCAGACCGCATCCATGGCAACCGATCGCAGTCGCAGCGGACGGCGGCGCTCGTGGGGTTCAAGAACGGGACGTTCCCGGTGCTCGTCGCCACCGACATCGCGGCGCGCGGCATCGACGTGGACGCGCTCGGACATGTCGTGAACTTCGATGTGCCGCAAGTGCCGGACGACTACATCCACCGCGTCGGCCGGACGGGACGAGCGGAGGCGACGGGGGAGGCGTTCACGTTCGTGTCGCCGGAGGAGGAAGGCAATCTGCGAGATATCGAAGGCGCCATCGGACGCCGTCTGCCCCGTGTCACGGCGCCGGACTTCGACTACCTCGCCCGGCCGAATCAGCAGCTCGAGGTTCCGGTGCGGCAGCGCATTGCGGCGATTCGTGCGCGGAAACGTGAGGAACGGGCGCGACAGGCGGTCAATCAGGCGAGGCGGGCGGCTGCAGGGCGAGGACAGGCGGCAGGGCCGCGAGGCATGAGTCACCACGACAACAGCGGACGACGACGCAGGCGGGGCTGAACGCTTGGCTTACGCAGCGGGCGCAGCGCCGAGCGCACCGCCCGCCACGTACCCGGAGGACCAGGCCCACTGAAAGTTGAACCCGCCTATCCGGCCGTCCACGTCGAGCATCTCGCCAACCAGATAAAGTCCGTTACATCGTCGCGACGCCATCGTGGCCGGATCGATCTCATCGAGTGCGACGCCGCCCGCCGTTGCTTCGGCGTAGTTCCAACCACGACAACCGGCCACGCTCAGCGGCCATTCGAGCAACGCGGCCGTGAGCGTCCTGCGTTCGTCGCGGGTGACGTGGGCGAGCTGACGCGCCGGATCCGCATTCACACCCCGGACCACGGCGGCCGCCACCGCTGAAGGCAGGCGACTCGAGAGGGCGCCTGTCTCTTATACACATCTCCGAGCCCACGAGA
>CAZCEL010000084.1:0-6454 GCA_964497175.1 uncultured Bifidobacteriaceae bacterium | reverse complement strand
CGGCCGCGCCGCCGCCGTCTCCGTCCACCATGCTTCGTGGGCAGCGAACGTGACGCCGGCGCAGAAACTCGCCGTCAGCCGGACCGGACGCTTCTCGATCTCGGCGCGCAGCCAATGTCGTGAGGCGTTCAGGGCAACCGGCCCGCTGAGGCCGAAGTGCGTCCACAAGAGCGATCCCTTCAATCTGGTTGAGACCCGGCCATCAATCCATACGGCGAGCTCGACGTCTTGGGATACGCCCGATAGTTCGCGGTGGATTGAAAACCTGCTTGTCTTGTCGAGCAACAGCGGCACCAACGCGGGCGTCGTCTGCACGATCGTGTGGCCAAGGCTCCGCGCGAGCTCGAACCCGCCGCCATCGCTGCCGGATTTCGGCATCGACTGCCCTCCGGTCGCGAGCACGACGAAACGGCTCCGGATTGGGCCGGTCGAGGTTTCGAGACGAAAACCACCATCGGACTGCTCCACGCGGAGCGTCCGGCAACCGGCCATGAGACGAACACCGGCGGCGTCGGCGGCCCGAAGGAGTGCGTTCAGGACGTCGCGAGCGCGCCCACTGTCAGGGAACAACTTACCGTCGGCCTCCTCGTGGAGCGGTACGTCGAGCTCGCGGAAGAACTCGAATGTGTCGTTGGCGGAGAAAGGTCGAAGGACGCGTCTGATGATCGAAGAACGTCCGCCCCAGAAGTCGCGCTCGGACACGAGGCGGTTTGTGACGTTACAGCGCCCTCCACCGCTCACGAGAATCTTCGCACCGGGCTTACGGGCTCCATCAAGCAGCAGCACAGATCGAGCGGGATTCGCGCGTCGAGCAAAGATTGCCGTGGCAAGTCCTGCGGCGCCGGCGCCGACGATCACGACATCGGCACTCGACGCGTTGCTCACCTACTTCCAGCCGCTCGATTTCTTCGTGAAGCGTGCGGGCAGCTTTCGCGTGTTATCAGGCGGAGGCCCCCGACCATCATCGACATGCGCTCTCGGTTCAGCCATCCGGCGTATTGCTGCAGCGTGCTGTACAGCTGCTTCAGCGCTTCTGCCGTCCAGGTTCCACCTAGGCGACCTTGACGTTCTCGCCTCGCGGGCCCTTCGGGCCTTGTCCTCGCTCGAACGTGACGGCTTGCCCTTCATGAAGATCGTCGAAACGAGTTTCACCGCATGCAGAGTTGTGGAAAAAGTACTCGTTCCCATCACTGGCCAGGATGAACCCAAACCCTTTGTCGCTGACGAGACGTTTGATCGTGCCGTTCATGTTCGCCATGGGAGATCTCCTGAAATCCATGTGTCAACCGACGCGCTCTGGCAGGATGGGTGATTGACGAGGTGGCAACGCCTGCCCGGAGGCCGGTCGGCGCTGGATGAACGCAGGCTGGCTTACGTGAAGAGCGAGTAATAAGTATACCTCGTTTCGGCTTCGCCGACGCGCACGATCGCCAAGCGACGGCAAGCCGGCAGTCCGCACAACTGAACGGTCGCGCGAACCAAGCGGACGGCCAGTCGTTGTCGGCGTGGCCGGCCACAATGGCTGGGCGATCCTCGTCTCGGCTGCAGCAGTGAACGGCGCGCCGACCGTCGTCGATCGCCGGCGTGTATCGCTCATCGAAAAGGGCGTGCCCAGCCAACCGTATCACCACGAGACGCTGGCTCTCGATGACGCCGAGGCCGAACGCCTGCTGCGCAGAGTCGAGCGATCGATTGCTGCATGTACCGATCTGGCCTTCGACCGCCTTTCGGCCGACCTGCGGCCGCGCTATCGGGTGTCGTCCATCACCATTCGGCAACCTCCGCTTGCCTACCTGCCACCAACGGTGGGCGAAGTGCATCGTTCCTATCACGTGACGTGCCGGGCCGATGGCATGCTCCATCACTCGGCGATGTGTACCGCGGCTCGTCAGCGCGACTGGGAGCTGGTGCTTCATCCTCGAGGGGAAGAAGTGGCGATGGCCGCCGCGGCGTTGCGGGGGAGTACAAACGACGTCGAACGCTTCCTGAATGGCCTGAGGCGGACACTGATGCCGCCATGGACGGCCGAACATCGCAACGCGTTCGCGGCTGCGATTGGCACGTTGGGACAGAAGTCACGACTCCGCCTTCCGCGTCCCTGAGCCAGCCGCGAGCAGCGAGGCTGGCTGCCCTCTCGCCCCGCCGCGGCGCCGTGTTCGGATGTAGGATACCTGCCGAGCCGGCAGCCAATTCGGAAGCGTCTCGTTACCAGGAGGAGGATTCTATGGCCCAAGACCCTATCAAGGTGGACCCAGGGCATTACAAAGTGGAAGTGGAGAACGACCGCGTGCGCGTGCTGCGAATTCGCTACGGCCCTCACGAGAAGTCCGTCATGCACAGCCACCCGGCCAGCGTCGGGGTGTTCTTGAACGACACCCATTTCCGGTTCACGTACCCCGACGGAAAAACAGAAGAGGGCTTCGCGAAGGCCGGCGACGTCATGTATCTGGCCGCCGTGGAGCACCTGCCCGAGAACCTGGGAGGTCAGCCGTTCGAGGTGATTGCAGTCGAACTCAAAGGATAGTTCAGTCGCGTGGCGGATTCACGTTCCGCCGTTGAGCACGGCGGCGGAATCTGTCGCCCGCGCAGGCAGGCATGAGTGAAGCGCACCTCTATCTTCCGGTGAAGCGATTCCTCGAATCTCAGCACTACGAGGTCAAAGGGGAGATTCACGACTGCGACGTGCTGGCAGTTCGTGGCGCGGAAGATCCGGTCGTCGTCGAGCTCAAGCTCTCGCTCAATCTCGGCCTGATCCTGCAGGCCGTCGACCGGCTGGCGGTGACGCCCAAGGTCTACATCGGCGTTCCGGGGCGCTGCGGCGCTCTGAAGAGCCGGCGACGACAGACCATGAAGTTGCTGAGGATGCTGGGTCTGGGCCTGCTTGCGATCCATGAGGGCCGGATGACGAACGGCGTGGAGGTGCTGCTCGATCCTGGTGAATATCGGCCTCGCCGATCGAAGCCCCGCCGGGATCGGCTGCTCGGCGAGTTTGTCAGGCGGGTGGGCGATCCCAATTCCGGAGGAATGGACAGGAGGCGTGGCATCATGACGGCGTACCGCCAGACCGCCCTGCTGATCGGCCGGTTCCTCCAGGACAACGGGCCAACCCGAGCCGTTCAGATTGCCCGCACCCTTGGCGAGAAGAACGCGCGGGCCATTCTGCACCGGAACGTGTACGGCTGGTTCGAGCGCGCCTCGCTCGGGGTGTACGATCTCTCTCCTCTGGGGCGGCGGGAGATTCCTCGCTGGGAAGGTTGAAGCACATGGAGTCGAATGGGCCGTAATTGTCCTACCGCCTGTGCTGCCATCCGGCACATGCCGCAACGCACGAAACGGTCGGTGTCCCTCCCGCGCGATCTCGCCAGGGACGTCGCACGCGCGGCGACTCGAGCGGGGACAACCTTCAGCGGGTGGCTCGCCGAAACGGCGGCACACCAGTTGCGGCTCGAGGCCGGCCGCCGCGCACTGGCCGACTGGGAACGCGAGTTCGGCGCCTTGACTGCCGACGAACGAGCCGAGGGCCAGGCGCGCGCCCGGGCGCTGCTCGGCCGCGCGACCACGCGGTCGGCAAGGCGGTCCGCCTGAGATGGCGTGCGTTGCCCTACGACACGGGTACGCTCGACTGCGAGGTACGCCGCCGGGCGAGAACAGCGCGGCCACTTCCTTGAAGGGGTAATCTCGCAGCTCCAAGCCGTACCTGCCATCGCGGCCGCAACACCTGTGAACCTCGCACACCGGACAGGGATGGGACGTGCCGCAGGTCGCGGCTGAGGGACAAGACCACGATCAATCGGTGGCCAACGCATCGCTCAACCTGGAATCCATACACCCCAACTACTTCGAAGCGCTCGAGATTCCAATCCTGCGCGGCCCGTGCCTTTACCGCCGGGGATCGTGCCGGCGCCTCCGAGGTTGTCATCGTCAGTTCCGATATGGCTTCACGGCTCTGGCAGGATGCGGATCCCGTTGGCAGGCGATTGACGCTTGGGCGGGTAGACTCTCCCTTCGGCTGTGCTCTATCCCGACCTTCTACTCGTTGCGCAGCGCCGCCACGGGGTCGATCCGCACCGCGCGCAGCGCCGGGACGAAGCTCGCGATCTCGGCGACCGCGAGGAGGACGAGGGACACCGCCGCGAGGGTGACGGGTCCGGAGGCCTTTGCCGCCTCGAGTCCCTGCAGCTCGCTCGCGAGAAATCGTACGAACGCGAGCGCCGCACCGAGTCCCGCGACGAAACCGATCCCGGAGAGAACGGTTGCCTGCTTCAAGACTCCGAGCAGAATGATTCGCGGCCGGGCGCCGAGCGCGACGCGAACGCCGATCTCCCGCGTGCACTGGTTGACCGTGTAGGACACCACCCCGTAGACACCCACGCCTGCGAGCACCAGCGCAATGAGCGCGAGGCTCGCCATAATCCGAACGAGGATTCGGTTTTGCGTGTCGATCCGCTCTACCACCTGCTCGGCCGTGGCCATTTCGGCGAGAGGTATCGTGGGGTCTACGTCGGCGAGCGCAGTCCGAGCCTGGGGCGCGAGACTCAGAGGGTCGACGTCGGTCCGCACTGCGACCGAGAACTCCCGTCGCGGGGCCTGCGAGAACGGCAGAAAAAGGTGCGGGACCGCACCGGCAAAGCGCAGTGAGTGAGCGGTGACCTGGGAGTCGCGGCCGACGCCGACGACCGTGAGCCACGCCGTCTCCATTCCTGGAGCGGCGAGCTTGAAACGCCGCCCGATCGGATCGTCGTTCGGCCAGAACACTTTCGCCATGCTCTCGCTCACGACCGCAACGGGCGGCGATCGAGCCGTGTCCTGGTCACCGATGTCCCGGCCGCTGCGAATCGCCATCTCCATCGTCTCGAGATAGCCCGGGCTCACGACCATGTGAAGGACATTCAAGCTTCTGTCCTCGACGTCTCCCTCCCCTTCCAGAATGACGCGCGCGGTCCGCACGCTCGGGTGGAGCGTCAGCGGGAGCGCCGTCGTAACTGCAACCGAGCGCGCTCCAGGCATCCGAAGGAGTTGCTCTCGCGCGTCGCGCTCGAACGCCGTGATGCGGTCGCGATCCGCATAGGTGCTTTCCGGAAGCGAGATGCGAAACGTGAGAAGGTGGCTCGGATTGAACCCGGGATCCGCGTCGTAGGTGTGCTGGAAAGCCCGGACGACGGCGCCGCCCGCGCTCAGGAGCGCGAGCGCCAGCGCGATTTGGCCGGCGACGAGCCCGCTTCGCAGAAGGCTCAGGCGCGTCCCGCCGCTCGCACCCCTGGTCCCCTTCTTGAGCGTTTCCTCCAGATTGAGCTTCGAAGCGCGAAGCGCCGGCACGGCGCCGAACACCGCTCCGGTCAGGAGGGACATCGCAAACGCGTGCGAGAGCACCCATCGGTTGAGCGCCATCTGCTCCACCACGAAGCCCACTTGCGGATCGGGCGCGAGGGAGTTGCGAACGATGTGGATGCCCCAGAGGCCCAGGAGGAGACCCACGAGGCCTCCGACGAGGGCGAGAACGACGCTCTCGGCCAGCAACTGCCGCACGACGCGGAGGCGCCCGGCCCCGAGCGCCGCGCGCAGCGCAATCTCTCTTTCTCTCACGCTCGCGCGGGACAGGAGAAGGTTCGCGACGTTGGCGCATGCAATGAGGAGAACGGCGCTCATCGCTCCGTAGAGCACCATCATCGCGAAGCCGGCCTCGCTCACGAGATCGTCGCGAAGCGTGACGACGCGTGCCGCCCAACCGGTGTTGGTATCGGGGTGCGCGTCCTCGGTTCGACGTGCAATGGCCCTCAACTCGGCGGTCGCTTCGGCGGCCGACACGCCCCCTCGCAGCCGGCCAATGGCGATCAGTGAGCGGTCGTCACGCGGCGTTGGGCCCGACTCGAGCGCGAGCGGCGCCCAGAGATCCGTCTGGGGAAGGAAACGAAAACCCTCGGGCGCGATGCCAACGACCGTGTGGGGCCGGCCGTCAATCGTCAAGTCCCGCCCAAGGACGTCGTCTCTTCCGCCGAGCTGCCGTTGCCAGAACCCGTAGCTCAAGACGACGACGCGGTCGGAGCCGCGCACCATCTCCTCGGGACGGAACGAACGTCCCAGGGCAGGGGGCCGGCCCATCAGCTCGAAGGAGCCGTCCGACACGCGGAGCGCGTCGGCACGGACCGGCTCCGACCCGCCCGCAACGTTGATCGTCGCCGGCGCCAGCGCGGCCAGGCGCTCGAAGGCGCGCGTCGCGTCGCGCCGCCAGTCGAGAAACTCGTCGGGGGAGACGCCCTCGCTGTTGCGGTCGCGCGACGGATTCTCGCCGTACGCAAACGCAATCCGGTCGGGCGAGTCCGCCGGAATGGGGAAGTTGACAAGCGCCTCGACCAGGCTGACGACCGTCGTGTTCGCGCCCATGGCGAGCCCAAGCGTCAGCACGGCCACTGCCGCGAAGCCGGGATTCTTCGCAAGGCCTGCGATGGCGTACCTC
>CAZCEL010000083.1:0-13414 GCA_964497175.1 uncultured Bifidobacteriaceae bacterium | reverse complement strand
ACCAGGGGTCCTAAGGCGGCGCGAGCCGCAATTTACGAGGTCACGCGCCGGCGCGCGTCGACGACTAGTGGATCGCGTGGCGAGCCGAGCCTGAGGGCGAGGAAGGCCTTGTAGTGTTCCATGGCCGCGGCCTTCATGCCCGTTTCTTCCTTCGCACGGCCCAACCAGTACTGCAGAGGCGCCAGGTAGCGAAGTGAGGGAAGCTCATCGAAGAAGATCGCCACAGCCTCACCTTTGCGCTTCTCACAGAGCTCGAGCTCCGAGAGGGCTTCGACGTACTGCCCGGCCTGAGCGTACGCGATGCCGAGGCTGAAGCGCGCGAGCCACGAGTCAGCGAGCTTCTGCGACGACCGGAAGGCCTCGATGGCGTCGACGCTGCGACGCTGGCTCACGGCGATCTCCCCTTCGAGGACTTTTCCGTACGCGCGGACTTCGGGCTGCAGATGCGCGCCGAGCTCGGACGCGACGGCCGCGGCCTCGCGGGTCTTGCCCAATCGAACGAGGAGGCGAGCCGGAAGCACGGCGGTTGCTTCCACGCCCGCCAGCTTGATCGCGGTGCCAGCCGCGTCGGCCGCCTGCGACACCTGCCCAGCCCCTTCATAGGCGTCGGCCAGGGCCGTGTACTTGGCGGCCAGCCCTGCGTTGTCCTGCCTCTGCGCGTCCGCGGCGATTCCCTCTTTGAGTCCGGTGACAGCCTCGCTGAATCGGCCTTCATAGATGGCCCAGTCCGCCAGGCCGAGGCTGGCTGCCGACTTCCCGGCCGCCCCTGCCTTGGCCATTCGGTCGTACGCGTCCCTGACGGCAGCCGAGTCGGCTCGAGCGATGCCCGCAACGGCAAGCGGCAGATAAGCCGGATAGTACGCAGGATTCTCCTCGATCAGCGAAGCGGCCGCCTTGACGGCACCCTCGAAATCACTGGCGTACATCGTGAACAGAGCCTGGTTGCCCAGGTACAAAAGGTTCTTCGGATAAATCTCGAGCGCTCGTTGGCCTTCCTCCATCGCCTTGCGCGGATTCATCGTATTCAGGTACGCCAGCGCGAGATTGTTGTGGCCGGCCCCATCGGAGGGATACGCCTTCACCAGGGCTGAGTAGTTCTCGATGGCCTTCTCGTAGTTGCGCGATGCCGTCCCGTAGTACAAGCCAAGCGTTCGATATCTCTCGCGTTCGGTCATCCGATCGACCAGCGCAATGGCTTTCTTCCACGCCTCGCGCGACTCTTCGAGACGACCGAGCCTGAAGGCGCCGTTCGCCCAGCCGGCATACGCCCGTCCCAGGTTCGGGTCGATCTCGGTCGCGCTCTTGTAAGCTTGGACCGCCTCTTCGTTCTTGTAGCCGTCGGAAAGCTCGCGCGCCTGGTAGAACAGGCGTGCCGCCTCGAGAGAGGCGGCCGTAAAGACTTCCCCTTCACCGGGCTTGGGCGGTGTGGTGTCACCCAGCGCGCGACGCGTCCTCAGCGCCAGCGATCCAATGACCCGAAGCACATCATCTCTGCCGGAGGCCGTCGCCGTGGCTGTAGAAATGACCTTCCCGTCCGGCTGCAGCGCAGTGGCCGTTACGGCGTAACCACTGCCTCTCTGTTCGATGGACCCGCTGAGAACGACGTTGATCCCCTCGCGAACGGCAACAAGACGCGCGGCGGACTGGTCGAGAGGGCTGCCTGCCTTGATTTGCGCCGCCAATCGCAAGGCATCGCGTCGTGGGTAGAGCGTAATAAAGGATGCCTGCTCGATTGCGATGCCCAGGTTCTGCTCCAGCGTTCCTTCGAACAGCGGATCCTTGGTGCGGTTGTCGAAGTCGGCGATGAGCACCGGCAGTGGAGCACGCGCGGGTGGCTCCGGACGACTGGCGAACCACCAAGTCCCGCCGAGCAAGCCCATAAACAGAGCACCGGCCACGGCCGCCGCGCGCATGCCAAAAACCCGCTTGATCGGAATCAGCTCGCCCTTGTCGTCGAGCCGATTGAGATCGGCCTCCAGCGCGGCCGTCGTCTGATAGCGATCCGCGGGATCGGGCGCGAGGCAGCGCGTGACAATGCGATCGAGCGGTTCGGGAATCGTCGCGTCGAACTTCCTGAGCGACTCGGGCGCGGCGTCCAGCCGCTTCTGCAGCTCGGCCAGCGCCGTCGGCGCGCTCTCCTGGCGCCGCAGCCCGATGAGCGAATCGCGAAGAATCAGCCCAAAGGCGTAGATGTCCGCACGATGATCGACCTCCTGCGCCTTCGCCTGCTCGGGCGCCATGTAGTGGATCGTGCCGACGACGGCGCCGACGATCGTCTCGCCAAACGCGCCAGGAGCGGAGCGGCTGGTCCCCGTGTGGATCTGCTCGGGCGCGATGCCGATCGATCGGGCGATGCCGAAGTCCATCAGCAGCGCCTGGCCCTCGGTGTCCACCATGATGTTGGCCGGCTTCAGATCGCGGTGGACGATGCCGGCGGCGTGCGCGGCGACGAGTCCTGAGAGCGCCTGGCGCAGAATTCCAAGGGCGCGCGGCACGGCGAGCCGTCCTTCCGACTTCAGGATCGAGCCGAGATCGTCGCCCTCGATGTACGGCATCGTGATGTACTTGATGCCGTCGATCTCGCCCAGATCGTGAATGCGGACGACGTTCTTGTGCGTGACCTGACGGGCCAGCAGCAGCTCGCGCTTGAAGCGGCGTTCCATCTCGCGGGCCGCCCCCGGATCGCCCGCAACTTCGGGCCGGATGACCTTGAGCGCGACCGACACGCCCAGCTCGCCGTCCCATGCCTCGTAGACGGCGCCCATGCCGCCCACGCCCAGCAGCCGCGTGATGCGGTACCGCGGACCGAAGCGTTCGCCGATGGCGAGGGGGCCGGTGTCGCCCGCCGGGCCGGCGGCACCGGGGAGGCCGGTATCGTCGCTGCCCGCGGCCGGAATGGACCGCCGCGGGGCGATGGTCTGGGCGTCGCTGTCGGACCATGACACGCCGGCAGCCTGCGGCTCGGGGGGCGCCGCGATGGTGTCGGGCGCGAGCGGACCGACCGAAAGGGTCGTCGGCGGTGGTGTCAGGACACCGGCGGCAACCGTCAGTTCATCCGATGTTCTGCAGTGAGGGCACGGCGAGCCGGAGCCCGCAAGAGCCCTACCGCAGCGGGGGCACAGCATTGTTGTCGGCGCTTGACGGTGAGGGCAGGATCATAGCACGCGGCAAACGACTCTCCCCGAATGAATAACGACGGAAGGCCGGTCGGCGAACTGGCTCGCATCCTGCGACCTCCAGCCCTCGACGACGCGCCGCCCCCCATCCGCGTCCAGCAAATGGTCGTCCGCGCACATCCCCTTGGACGACAGGGGCGCGCGGCAGGCCTGGGCTATAGTGGGTCGGCCTCAGGAGGAGACACATGAGACCGGTCATCGCGGCGTGTGCGGCTTTGGTCGTTGCAGGCGCGGCGGCGGCGCAGGCACAGTCGTGGCGGCCGCCGGCCGACAACCAACGGTGCCCGTCGAGGTGGGGGCCGGCCGATGAGCGCGGCGCGGCGAACCTGCTCGGTCCGGAGACGGTCCTGAGGGCGGCGCGCCTGATTCGCACGGGCGAGGTCATCGAGTTAGGACGTGTGCTTCGCGGATCGATGCCGCTCTCCGCGGGCCGTCGCTTCCAGCTCGACACGAAGCGGACGACGATGAACCCTCAAGGAAACAGACGGGGCTCGAACGAGGAGATCGTCACCGCGGAAATCGGTCAGGTGGGGACGCAGTTCGATGGCTTCGCGCACCAGACGATCGGCGACAGCCTGTATAACTGCTTCAAGCTCGACGACATTTCGACTCGCACCGGCTTTACGAAGCTCGGCATTCAGAATGTCGGCGCCGTCGTGACTCGTGGAGTCCTGATCGACGTGGCGGCGTACAAGGCTGTCACGGTCCTGCCGGATACCTACGAGATCACGGTCGAGGACCTGCAACGGGCGCTCGCGAGCGAGAAGATGACGTTGCAGCCCGGGGACGCTGTCATCATCAACACGGGTTGGGGCACGCTCTGGGAAAAAGACAATGCGCGGTACGGGAGAGCCAATCCAGGAATCGGCGTCGCGGCAGCCGAGTGGCTGGCTCGCCAGAGCCCGGTGCTTGTGGGGGCGGATACTCCTCCGGTCGAAGTATCGCCAAATCCCGACGCGCAGCTGTCGCTGCCCGTTCACCAGATCATGCTCGTGATCAACGGCATTCACACGCTCGAGAATCTCAAGCTCGACGTGCTGGCTGCCACGCGAGCCTACGAGTTCGCCTTCATCGTCCAGCCGCTGAAAATCGAGGGCGGGACCGGTTCGACAGTTGCGCCGATTGCGATTCGGTAAGGGGTTTGCGCCCCCCTCTTCTCGGAGGTCCACCATGAGAAGCTTCCTGTTGCTGAGACGTACGTCGGGAACCTTCATTGCGCTCACCTTGATCGGGTTCATCGCCGCCAGCAATGCGCAGCAGGGCGGAGGAAGGGGGACTGGGCCCGACACGCTCCCGGACACACCGCAGATCCTGGGCACCGGGGCACAACGAATTCGCGTCGTCCCCATCAAAGGTCTCTTCCGCCCGACCGGACTCGCGTTTCTGCCCGACGGCCGTATCCTGGTCGGTGAGCGCTCCGGTAATCTGCGGATTATTCGCAACGGCGCGCTCGACCCGCAGCCAATCGCCAGCCTGCCGACCGTGTACAGGGGCCCGGCCAGTAGATTCGGCCTCTGGGACATTGCGCTGCACCCACGGTTCGCGGAAAACCGGCTGGTTTACTTCACATACTCGAAACCGAACCCGAACGAGGGCCTTCCGCCAGGGGCGCCGGGTAGTCAGGGATCGGGCACGTCGGTGCTCGCGCGGGGCCGTTTCGATGGCAGCCACGCCCTGACGGAGGTCGAAGATCTCTTCGTATCGAACGCCTGGACCAACGGGTTCAGCGTCGCACGAATCGTGTTCGCCCCCGACGGCACGATCTTCATGTCGATCGGGATGCCGCTCCGCGACCAGGCGCACGGTGGCGCCAATCGCGTCGGGACGGCCGAACAGGCCCAGGATCCGGGCAGCCATGCCGGCAAGATCCTGCGACTCACCGACGATGGGACCGCCCCGTCGGACAATCCCTTCGTCGGCAGGCCGGGATATCGGCCGGAGATTTACGCCCTGGGCTTTCGCGATCCGTTGGGGCTGATGATTCATCCACAGACCGGCGAGCTCTGGGAGGTCGAGCATGGTCCACAAGGCGGGGACGAGGTCAATATCGTCAGAGCGGGCCGGAACTACGGCTGGCCGGTGGTCTCGTACGGCCGCGCGTACACGGGCGAGCTCACCCAGGCCGGAACGGGGCCGGAGCGCGCGGAACCCTGCGCGCCCGGCATGGAGCAACCGTTGCTTGTCTGGATCCCCGTGATTGCCCCGGGTGGCATGACTCTGTACACGGGTGACCGGTTTCCCGCATGGAAGGGGAATCTGCTGATTGGCGGGATGGCGAGCACGCAGCTTCACCACGTCGTCATGAATCAGCGGGGACTGCCCGTACGTCGTGAGGCATTGATGACAGAACTGAACCAGCGGATCCGCGAGGTGAAGCAGGGACCGGACGGCCTCCTGTATCTGACGACGGATCACGAGGCTGGGGCGTTATTGAGGGTCGAGCCGGTCGGCCCAGCGCAATGAGGAACGCCGCTTCAGCGATATGAGCTCAAGCGACGTGCACTTATCGAAGTGGTGCCGGGGGTGGGGATTGAACCCACACGGCCCTTGCGGGCCACAGGATTTTAAGTCCTGTGCGTCTGCCCGTTCCGCCACCCCGGCCGGTCTTTGCAGAGAGCGGAATCCACTGATTCTACCGGAGGTGAGGCAAGGACTATTTGCCCTTGAAACTACGAGGAGCGGCTCGGGACGCATGCCCGCGGCGGTGAGGCGGTGAGAAATTCGAGTCGCCAACCGGTATCCGACGATCTGCTGTCTATGCTCCTTGCCCGTTGCGGGGCTTCTTCAGTTCATCTCGCAAAGCCCGGAGATCGGCGCCTTGCTCCAGGACAAGCGTTTCCAGCCGTTGCACGGTTTCCCGAAGGTCTAGGTCTTCGTGTTCCTCGTTGTCCCGCAAGGCAGCATCCGCCATGCGCTTGATGCCCTCATTGGCCTTGACCATGCCCTCATTGGCCGTGATTAGGCCGTCGGCCGTTTGCTTCATCGCTTCGAACATTTCGCGAAATGTTTGATCCACGCGCGGGCTCCTTCGGTGTTGCGAAAGGTCACGCCTGGGGCGCCTTACAGATGTATCGTCAGACCGCAAGTCATTGTAACGTGAGAGACACTCGACGTGGCAGCCCGAGGTCGCCCGTGAGCACGATGCCCTTCGGTCGAAACATCCGCAGGAACAGAGGTCGTGCTTCGTGTCTGCGCGCCTCCCAACTTCGTGTGTGCGCTACCGCACTGACCGCCGCCGTCAGCATGGGTGTCGCGGCGTCGGCTCGCGCGGAGGAACAACCGTTCGAAAAAGGCAGCCGGACACGTGGCCTGACCGGCGGCTGGGGCCACAGCTGGCGCCCGATCTTCGGGAAGACCCGGAGCGACATCTCGTTTGTCGCGGTCCATCCCCGCATGGGCTGGTTCGTCACCGACCGGCTCGAGCTCTACGGAGAGGGCACGCTCTTTCTCTACGACCAGCCGGAGTCGGCAGTGGCAGCCGGTCTGGGCGGCCTCTCCGGCCGTTACTACTTGAGAACGAGCGGCCGGTGGATCCCGTATGTCCACGCCGGCTCGGGCCTGCTGTGGACATCGCTCTCCGTCCCGGAGATCGATCGCATCTTCAACTTTCAACTGTTCATCGGTGTCGGATGGCGGCAGACGCGGGTGCGGGGACCCAGGCTGATCGTCGAGTTTCGCAACCACCACATCTCGAACGCCGGGACCAGGGGCGAGAATCTCGGCATCAACGCGGCCACGCTTCTAAGCGGCGTCGAGTGGGTCCTGCGACCACCCGGCAAGTGATGTTGAGCCGGGCGCGGCTTCGGCGGATGGAGGAGGTGAGAAGTGAAAAGCGTCAAGTCTGCCTGTGGGCTCCTGGTCCTGTCGGCCGTCCTCTGCCCCGCTGCCGCGTGGGCCGACGAGATCCGGGTGATGTCGTCGGGAGCGCTCGCGCCGCCGTACCTGAAGCTCGTCGCGCAATTCGAGCAGACAACCCACCACAAGCTGATCACCCTGGCCACCTCGACAGGCATCGGACCCGAGTCCATCCCGAGCCGCGTGAGGAGCGGCGAGCGCGTTGACGTCATCATCCTGTCGGCCGCTGCCATCGACGAGCTGGTCAAGGACGGACACGTTCGACCCGGCAGCCGCGTCGATCTTGCACGGTCGGGCATCGGCATGGCCGTGCGAGCCGGCGCCCCCAGGCCCGACATCGGGACCGTCGACGGCCTGAAGCGGGCGCTGCTTCAGGCGCGCTCGGTCGCCTATTCGGCCCAGATCAGCGGTGTGTACCTGTCGACGGAACTGTTCCAGCGCCTCGGCATCGCCGACGAGCTCCTGCCGAAGGGCAAGCGGATCGAGCGCGGCATGGTCGGACCCGTCGTCGCACGCGGCGAGGCGGAGATCGGGTTCCAGCAGATCAGCGAGCTCCTCGCCGTCCCCGGCATCGATTACGTGGGGCCCCTGCCGGCGGAGGTCCAGAGAATCTCGCTGTTTTCGGCGGGCGTCGCAACCAACGCTCCAAGTCCGGAGGCGGCCCGGGCGCTCATCACCTTCCTTGCCTCGGCGGCTGCCCAGGCGGTGTTCAGAGCCGGCGGCCTCGAGCCGGTTTCTCCAGCCCGCCGTTAGAGCGGTTCCACTTGCATGGAACATCGCCGCGCCCGCCCTCCAAGCTCGACGACGCGGTGGAAGGGCCCGTCGTGCTCATGCTCGGGATCTGAGGTAGGCTGAAAGCGAGGTCACGATCATGAAACATCGTCATGTCGTCGCCCGGACCCTCCTGGCCGCTGCCCTTCTCCTCGGCGTCTCGTCCTCCGCGCTCGCACAGAACGGCGAGCGTGCGAAGCGCGCGTGGGCTCCGGCCCGCCTCGCCGACGGCCAGCCCGACATCCAGGGCATGTGGAACAACGAGGACGCGAACTTCACGCCGCTCGAGCTCCCGGACGAGCTCAAGGGGCGGACCAGCTTCACGCGCGAGGAGCTGCGGGCCCTCGCCGAGGCGCGCGCGAAGAGCCGCATCAACGCCGGCGACTCGAGCGGCCCTGGCGACGTGGGCTTCTACGCGCTGTACTGGTTCGACTGGTACTGGCGCAAGCCTGGCGCCGGCGACTGGCCCGCGCTGGTCGTCGAGCCGGCGACCGGCAAGATGCCGGCGATGACGCCACGTGCGAGGGAGCGCGCCGCCTACATGCGCGAACACCTCCACGACACCTACTCCAACATCGAGGCCGGAGATCGGTGCGTGTCGCGCGGCGTGCTCGGCATGATGATGCCGACGGCGTACAACAACGGCACCATGATCCTCCAGCCGCCTGGATACGTTGTCCTCCACAAGGAGATGATTCACAACGCGCGGATCATCCCCGTGGACGGCCGCCCGCACATCGGCTCAGGAATCGCGCAGTGGGAAGGCGACCCGCGGGGCCGCTGGGACGGCAGCACGCTCATCGTCGAATCCACCAACTTCAAGGCGGTCGACAACCTGCGGTCGCCCAACGGCCGGGCGATGCAGACCGAGAAGCGCCGCATGGTCGAGCGCTTCACGATCGTGGACGCCGACACGCTGAAGTATTCGGTGAGGGTCGAGGATCCCGACACGTACACCGCGCCCTGGGCGGTGTCGTTTCCCTTCACCCGCGACAACCAGTACCGGCAGTTCGAGTACGCATGCCACGAAGGGAACTACGCGGTTCCCAATTCGCTCAGTGGCGCCCGCGCCGAGGAGCGCGCGAAGGCCGGCAAGCCGACCTCGAAATAGACCCGCTGCCGCAGCGACACCCAGCCGCGGTTTCCGCTCAGGGCTCGACCAGCGCCTGATACACCATCGTCGGGAACTTCTGGCCGATGTCGGTGCCGTTGGGCAGCATCTGAATCATCATCGACATGACCATCCGCGCGCCCGGATCGATCCTGTAGTTGGTGCCGTACGCCCCGGCCCACCCGTAGGCGCCCTCGGGATCGAGTCCGTTCGCGCCGGCGCGATCGGTCGTCTCGAAGCCGAGCCCGAAGCCCAAGCCGTTGGCTGAATGCAGCGTGCCCACCTGGTTGGTGGTCATGAGCGTCACCATGCGGGGCGACAGGATGCGGGCGCCGTCGAGCGCGCCGCCGTTGCGAATCATCTCGAGGAACCGCGCGTAGTCGCGCGCGGTCGAGAGCAGGCCCGCGCCGCCCGCAAAGCTCTTGCGCGGACCGTCAACGTACGAGCCCTGCCCCCGTGGTCCCTCAGCCGCGCGCGCGATCTTGCCGTCCGGACCGGTCGCGTAGACGACCGCCAGCCTGTCGCGCTGGCCGTGGGGAAGGAAGAAGTGGGTGTCCTTCATCCCCAGCGGGTCGGTGATGCGCGTGCGGATGAATTGATCGAGCGACATGCCCGAGGCCTTCTCCACAACGCAGCCGAGAATGTCGGTGTTGTAGCCGTAGACCCACGCCTCGCCGGGCTGAGCGGTGAAGGGAACCGACGCAAGCCGCTCCATGGTCGGACAGATCGTCTCGTCCTTGTCAGCCGTGTACCAACCCGCTCCTGCGGCAGGTCCCAGGCCCTTCGCCTCGTAGAGGGCAGCGACGTGGGGCTGCGTGCCATACGAGATCCCCGCCGTGTGTGTGAGCAGATCGCGGATTGTGATCTGACGCCTCGCCGGAACGATGTTGACGCCGGAGTCGGAACGAACCGCGACCGTCGTCGATCCGTACGCCGGAAGGAAGTCCCTCACGGGCTGATTGAGCCCAATCTTGCCCTCCTCGACCAGCGCTAGGATGGCCACGCTGGTGATCGCCTTGGTCTGCGAGGCGATCCTGAAGATGGTGTCCATGCTCATCCGCCGGCCCGCTTCCTTGTCGCTCCAGCCGACGGCCTTCTCGTAGGCCGGCTTGCCGTCGCGGAGCACGAGCGCCACGACGCCCGCGAGGCGGTTCTCGTCGACGTACTGCTGCAGGACGCGGTCGATGCGAGCGAGTCGCTCGGCCGAGAACGCCGGCGTGGCCGATCCGGCCCGGGCCGCCGAAGCGGGACCGACGGCGGTCTGGCCCGACAGCAACGAGGTCGACGCGAGCAATGCAAGCGCAGCGACGAACGTTTTCGCGATTCTCATAACGAACCCTCCGACAAATCCCAGATGCGTATGGCGCATGGGAATCCCGCAGCATCCTCACGCCACGAAGGCGCGAAGTCACGAAGAAGGCTCTTCAGTCTTCAGCCGTCAACTCTCAGCCGTTCCAGTGACGGTGGGCGACGATCAGTTCGAACCGGTCTTCTTGACCGCGTCAGCCGATGGTTTTTCGCCCGCACGCGCGCCCCCGAGGATTCCTGCCAGGCCGTAGTTGCCCTCGTGGCACGCGTACTCGTACAGCTGCTCGCCGGTCTTCCGCATCGTCGTGGAGACGGTCCACGGCCGGGTCCAGACCGTGGGATCGTTCATCGTGAACTGGTACTCGAGCGTGTCGCGGTCGAGGCGGCGGAAGCGCTCGGTGAGGAGCAGGTTCTCGCTGCCGGTCAGGCCGAGGCCTCTCAGCGGCAGTGTCCCGGTACCTTCGTTCCGGAAGTTCTTCGTCTCGATGACGAGCGTGTCGCCCTCCCACCGCCCGCGCGAGTCGCCTCTCCACTGGCGAACGCTCGACGACAGTCCGGGCCGCCCGTCGAGCGGCACCACGCGCGCGTCATGCACCATCTCGGTAAGCACGACGACGTAGTCGGAGGTCTGGACGAACAGGATGTTGTTGTTGTACCCGCTCGGAATGATGGGCGGGCCCGCGTTGAACCCGGCGATGCACCGATCCCAGCTCGTGAGATCCTCGGGACCCGCTGCGGCGTCTGCCCGCGCCCGCAGCGCCTGCTCGCGGGCCTGCCCCTGGGGCGTGAGCGCCGGCACGCGTCCGTCCGGAGGATCCACGATCAGCGACGTGCGGTTAGTGCCCACGACCCGCGTACCCGCGTCGATCCAGAACCGGTTGTAGGCGCCCGGGTTCCCGGGCGGCGGCTTCCGGTCCACGAACTGATCGCGGACCGCGCGGTCCTCCAGCTTGGCGGCCTCCTCCTGGCTCAACACCTCGCGGCCCTCGAACTCCTTCGGGCGCTGCAGAGGCGTGACCGTCGCGAAGGCCCACAGGCCTCCGAGGTCGGGGCGGCCGTCGGCCAGACGCGGCGCGGGGGCCGGCGACGTTGCTGCGCCTCCCGGCGTCTGCGCCGAGACCTCAGGTCCAGAGAACAGGATGCCAGCACTGACGGCCGCCCGCATGCATGCCGACGCGACCGCCTTCGGATTGCACTTGCGCATATGGCCTCACTTTCCTCGCCGTGCATTATCGGCCTCAAACGGGCGTTTCGCAACACAATCGGCATGACTGGAGAGCGACGTCCCTCGAGTGACAGGTGTATGCTGTCGACGCGCCTCGCTTGCAACGACGAGGAGGGATTATGCCCACATCAGGCCTCCGAGTGCCGGGACTCGTCACGCTGCTGCTGGTCCTCGCCGGCGAGACGGCACCTGCGCAGACACGAAACCTCGACATCTACTGGGTGGACGTCGAGGGGGGCGCCGCCACGCTGGTCGTGGCGCCGTCGGGCGAATCGCTGCTCGTGGACGCGGGGTGGGAAGTGGGTGATCGCGACGCGAAGCGCATCGCGGCGGCCGCCCGTCAGGCTGGGCTGACGAAGATCGACTACTTCGTCCTCACCCACTACCATGCCGATCACGCGGGTGGGCTCCCCGCCCTCGCCAAGCTGATCCCGATTGAGAAGTGCATCGATCACGGCGAGGTCACGGAAACCGTCAATCAGCGATGGCTCGACGCCTACAGGAGCGTCTGCGGCACGCGGCGGATGGCGGTCAAGGCTGGGGACAGGATCCCGCTCAAGGGTGTCCAGGTCGACGTGGTGGCCTCCGACGGCGCGCTGCTGTCGAAGCCCATCAACGGAGGTGGGCCGAATTCACTCTGCGCAGCGGCCGAACGGCGTCCGCCCGACAGCCCGGAAAACCTGCGGAGCATCGGCGCGCTCTTCACGTTCGGCCGGTTCACGTTCCTCGATCTCGGCGATCTCGACTGGGCCACAGAGATGGAGCTGTCCTGCCCCGTGAACCGCGTCGGCGAGGTCACGCTCTACCAGACGAGCCGTCACGGCGCCTTCGACGGTGCCGGCGCGCCTGCCCATCTCTACGCCATCAAGCCCCAGGTCGTCATCGTCAACAACGGTCCGCGCAAGGGGCTGGGCGGGCCGTCACCGGGATCTCAAAAGGCTCAAACCGCACACTACGAGCGAATCACGAAGACGACGGGCATCGAGGGCGTCTGGCAGGGACACCTCTCTTTGTTCGACAGGGACCACAACGCACCGGAATCCATGATCGCCAACCTCGAGGAGACTGCCGACTGCCAGGGCCACTTCATCAAGGCGTCGGTCGAACCGAACGGCAGGTACACGATCAGCAACAGCCGGAACGGATTCGGCCGGAGCTACACCGCGCGCTGACGCTCTCGGTCTGCCGGGAGTCAACCCGCCTTTCGGTGGGGACCAAGGACCCAAGGACCAAGGACCCAAGGACCAAGCGATGGACCTAGACCAACGGACCATGGACCGAGAGCCGCGCCAATCAGTACGTTCTAACGCTCGGGCAGATCGTCGAAAATCGGCACGCGCCTGAGGTACCTGACGGGCTGGCCATCCCGGGTGGCCGGCTGAAAGCGCCAGGCCTTGGCCGTCACGACCCACCACCGATCCCGGTAATGGTTGCGCGTGCTGAGGACGTGGGCCGATTCGACCGCGCCACGCTCGTCGACGAGGAGGTGCAGGATGATCACGCGCTCGGAGGGCGCGCTCTCTGGTGGAGGGGGCGGAAGAAACGCGCCCATCGGTGTGGGGGCCATCACCGAGGCGTCGGCGCTCGTGTAGATGCGCGTGGATTGCGCGGCGTTCTGGACGGCGAACCGCCGGCTCGCGGCCGCCAGCTCATCGGCTCGAACTCGCATCTCGGAGATGACGTTGGAGTCGCTGTCGAGCAGCTTCATCACGCGCTGAAACGCCTCGGCCGCACCTCGATAGTCCCGGTTGTCAAAGAGCGCCTGCGCCCGGCGGAACTCCTGTTCAGCCATGGCCACGGACTGCGAGTTGGTCAGGTCCACGACCTTCGACGGCCGCTGGACCGGCGCTGGCACGCCAGCAGGCGGGGGCGCCGCCGGAGGCCCGGGCTGTGCTGCTGCGGTGACAGGCACTGAAGGTGGCCTGTCTCTTATACACATCTCCGAGCCCACGAGACTAGGCATGATCT
>CAZCEL010000082.1:0-13511 GCA_964497175.1 uncultured Bifidobacteriaceae bacterium | reverse complement strand
GGGACCAGCTGGTCGCGGGCCGCCTCAAGGTTTCGCGCCCACGCCCGGAGGGTCAGGTAATAGCTGTGGCGATCGTTGTGGAGCACGACCGGCTCGAAGGTCGTACGGTTGGCTGCCTCGAACAACTCTGGCATGTGAACGGGACTGTGGTTGCCTGGAAAGAGGTAACGGTAGACGAATGCACCAACATCGAACTTCCTGCGTCCGGCGGCGAAATCCATGTAAAGCCGGCCGTTTGGCTTGAGCAGTCTTTGAAAGCGCTCGAAGAGCTCTTGATAGTTCGGCAGGTGCTCCATCACACCGAGTAGTACGATGGCGTCGTATCGCTCATTCGTGTCGTAGGCAAAGATGCTCTCGCGCACTACGCTCAGCCGGCACGGCATGTCGTGGCGCCTGACCCAGTCCTCCAGATACTTGTGCTGCGCCGGCGACAGCGTCAGCATCGTGGCATTCACGCGCCGAGCGCCCACATGCCGCTCAAACGCACCCCAACCTGCCCCGACGTCGAGGACGTGCGACCCTGGCCCGAGTCTGCAGACATCGACAATGTAGCTGAGCTTGTTGTGAACCGCCTGCTCGAGCGACTCGTCCTCGGACAGGTAGAGTGCCTGGGAGTAGAGTCCGACGTACTTGTCGAGGAAGGCGAAGTAGAAGTCATCGCCCAGATCATAGTGACGAGCAACCCATCTCCGATCGCTTCCGCGTTGACCCAGCGCGAGCGGCACGAGAAACCGCATCGTTGAACGGATAGGATGACGGCTCGTCAGGAAGCGGCGCAGGTTGACCACGGCAAGGAAGTCGCCGTCGGCGTCGAGATCGCCTTGAAGGTAGGCTTCGCCCACACGGAGTTCGTCGAGCGACGCGAGTGCGCGAGCGCCATGCCGGTTACGAACGGTAATCGTGAAAGATGGTTCAGACGGTCTGATGGCCGCAGTTGTGTCACCACCGAGCCGGTGGACTGAGCCGTCGGCGAAACGAAGATCAAACGGCGGCAGAGCCGCCTGTCCCAGCCGACGCCGGAGCACGGCGACGACCTGCCCGGCACCGTCGGCGTGCCAAGCAGCTGGAAATAGTCGCGCCAATGTCACCCTCCTCCGCTCGCGTTCAGCAGGGCGCGTGCGGCATCCAGGTCAGGTGTGTGCAGATTCTCAGGAAACCGCAAGATCTGCTCGGACAACAGCGCCCGTTGCTCGTCATCGCGATGCTGAGCAGCGAGCAGACGCGCGAGACTGACAGCGGCGCGGAGTCCCAGGGACCAACTGCCTTGACGCTCGCCGATCGCCACCGCTGACCGAAGACTCGCCTCGGCGCTTGCTTCTGCGGCGGGGGAGTGTGCCCGGCCGGCTTGCATCAAGAACTCGCCTTTGAGGCGATGAAGCTCGGGTTCCCAGCAGCGATCCTCGTTCGCGTCCGCATACCGAAGCCCCAGATCCACAGCAGCCAGACCAGCACGGGCGTCGCCGGCCAACCGATGAGCGTCGGCGAGCAGCCCGATGAAATACGGCAGGTTCAATTCCCCGCCGGTCCGCTGAAAACGGTCCACGCTCTGCTGCAGACCCTGTATTCCCTCCGCCGTGTCACCAGATGCCGCGATGCTCCAGGCGCGGAAGACGGCGGCTACGGCCAGCCATATCGCAAAATCGTGCTGTCGTGAGACCTGGATGGCCGACTCAGAAAGCTCGCGAACCAAGGCGATCTCACCACGGCACTGGTGAAACCACGCGGAGAGCGTATGGGTGTAGGCAAGCTCGAACGGAACGGCATCCCGGCCTGCCATCGTCACCGCGGCGTCATGAGCTTCTGTTGCTTCTCCGATGCGACCGAGTAGCCACAGTGTCAGCGACCGCCACAGGAGGTCACTCAACCCGATGTCGGCACCGTTGACAGCACGCAGGGCAGGTTGCCAGCTCCGGTCATACCCGTCGCGGGCAATGGTGCTGTGGCGGAGCGCATCTTCGAGCTCGCCCAGTTGCAGAAGCGCCGTCGCCATGGCGGAATAGGCCACCGTCCTCCGCATCGCGTCGTCTTGGTCATCGGCCAAAGCGATCAGTTGCTGAATGACCCCTTGACCGATTCGCAGCCGACCGCGCACGTGATAGTAGCGGTAGATTCCATACAGGGCATTGAACAGCGCCTTACTATCGCCGAGTCGATCACACAGTACGCGCGCTCGGGAGTACGCCTTCTCCACGTCAGGCGCCGCATATCCCGAGAAGCTGGTCAACGCTGCGCCGAGAGCCGTCTGCAGCTGCAGCTCGATCCGATCCCGCTCCTGACCCTCGGGGAGTGTCATCAGCAGCCGCAATCCCCGTTGTGCCAGGAGCACCGTCCCCTTCACGGCAAACATGCCCGCAGCGTGTCTTGCGGCGGCCAGGTAATGCCGTGCGGCTTCGTTGGCGTCGCCGGCCGCCTCGTACAGGTCCGCGATGCGCGAGGCCATCCCACCATCCGAGCCGTAGTAGCTCACCAGGGCTGCAGCCGTTGCTGCGCTCAGTCTCTGCCGACGGGATGCCCGGGCAGTGTCCCGAAAGGCCGCCTGGTAATAGTGATGGGTGAAGGCGTATCTCAAGGAGGGCGTCCGCCCCGCCAGCTCACGTTCCTCGACAAAGCGAATGAGCGCATGAGCGCGTTCCACACGATCCAGCCGCTCTTCGATCTCTTCGATGTTTCGGGCCAACGCCGCCCCGGTGACCGCCGAATCGAACTCGTAGCCCTGGATGCTGGCCGCCACGAGTACGGTTCGCTCCTCGTCACCGAGTTGTTCTACGGTTCGCTTGATCAAGCTACTGACGGACGCCGGTATCGCCGGCTGCAGATCCTGGATGCGGCGCTGAACCTGCCATGTACCGTTGATCTGTGCGACAGCGCCTTGTTCGACGAGTTGCCGCATCAGATGTACAAGAAACAGCGGTGCGCCTTCCGTCTGCTCATGCAGCAGAGATACGAACTCCTCCGTGAAGGCATTGTCGGCGTACGCCGTCGCCACATAGTGCTCAATCTCCTGCCGATTGAATTGTGCGAGTGGGGTTTCGCGATAGAGTCCCCGGACCCGAAGGTTCGACCTCAGCTCAGAGTATGGGTGAGCGGTTCCGAGCAACTCGCCCGGTCGATACGCCATGAGGAGCATCATGCGCAGTGAGTCGAGCCGATCGCACAGGTACAAGATCAGCTCGATCGTCGACGCGTCGGCCCAGTGCACATCGTCAAGAAACAATACGACTGGTCGAGCGTGGGTCAGTTGCTCCACCAGAGCATGGAGCTGACGTTTCATCTGTTCCCACGATCCAGTCGCGAGCGCATGTGTCTGAGCCGAACCGAAGGCTCCCGGACGGAGCTGCGCATACCAGCTTGGAGCCAGCTCCTTCATCGCACGCGATACGTGATCGCCGGTCTCATCGCGGATCATCCCGTCGAACGCTTCGAGCAGCGGCAGGTACGCTTCAGCACCAGCGAGCCGCTCCGAGCAGCGACCGCGTCCGATTCGGCACCGATGTGTATGCGCGAGGGTGTCGAGGAAATGGTTGACGAGTGTCGTCTTGCCAAAACCACCGTCGGCGGAGATCGCGTGGACAATCCCAGCCGGTCCGTCCATGACGGTCTCGAGACTCGTTCGAAGCTCCTCCAGTTGAGCCTGGCGGCCCACGATTGGCGGTACGGCAGCGCCGCTCATGGCCGGTCTCGCAACAGGGCCAGAACGCTGCTCGAGGCGCGCGGCCACATCTGTGGCGCGCGGTCGGTGCTCTGGCTTCTTGTCCAGCATTTCCAGAATCAGTGCGTCGGTGCTGGCGGGCAGGTCCGGGTTGAGATGCGAAGGCGGGATAGGGTTGTCAGAAAGAATGGCCGATGCAACGCCGAGACCGGAGCTGGCAGCGAATGGATGGGTCAACGTCGCCAGCTCGTAGAGGACGATGCCCAATGAGAAGATGTCGCTCGCCGGGCCCACCGCCAGATCCTGGATCTGCTCGGGTGACATGTACCGAACCGTGCCGACAATGCTGCCCGCACCGGTAAGCCTGGTCTTGGTCTCTGCCTGCTCGTCCGGGACCTCAGCGAGGCGTGCCAGGCCGAAGTCGAGCACCTTCACGTACCCGTCGGGCCGAAGCATGATGTTTTCTGGCTTGATATCGCGGTGCACGATTCCGCGGGCATGAGCGGCCCCTAACGCCTTCGCGGCCTGCGATCCCACCGAACTCAGATCGTGGACTGATTGTCGCTCTCCGAGGAACTCGCGGAGCGTGCGTCCTTCAACCAGCTCCATGACGATCGCCGGGATGGTGGCCGTCTCCTCGACGCCGTGAACAGTGGCTATGTTGGGATGGTTCAACGCTGCGAGGGTCCGGGCCTCCTGACCAAAGCGGTCAAGGCGGCTGCGGTCTGAGCCCAGTGATTCGGAAAGGACCTTTATGGCGACCTGGCGGCCGAGAGTGGTGTCGGTCGCGCGGTAGACCGTTCCCATGCCCCCGGCGCCGAGCGGAGCGATGACTTCGTACTTGCCGAGCCGAGTACCGGGACCCACGGCCATCTGCGCGAACCGATTATAATCAGCCGCGACACTGATCGATCCCCCTCTCGCTAGAGAGACGGATACGGGCCAGGTCCGAAATGTCTCGCAAGCTGTTGCTGATCGTGCCCAGGTATCCTCAGAGTTTCTGGAGCCTCCACTGGACCATCCGTAACATCAGGCCGGAACGAAGAACCATCAATCCGCCGCTTGGCCTTGCGACTTTGGCGGCTCTCTGTCCACCAGACTGGGACGTCTCGATCATCGATGAGAACGTCGAGGCGATTCCGAGGGAGACGGACGCGGATGTCGTCGGCATCTGCGGTATGGGGGTGCAGTTCGGCCGCCAGTCCGAGCTCTTTCGCTACTATCGGCATCGTGGCCACTACTGTGTCGCTGGCGGCAGCTACGCGTCACTTCGGCCAGAGCTCTATCACGACCTCGCCGATACCGTTGTCGCCGGTGAGGCAGAGTACATCTGGCCCAGGTTCTGTCGGGACTTCGAAGGCGCAGCTCCTCTGCCGCTGTATCAGGAATCCGGCGACGTCGATCTGGGGGACTCACCCACGCCCCGCTTCGACCTGCTTCAGTTGAACAAGTACAGGGCCGGCACGGTGCAGTTTTCACGCGGCTGTCCGCACCGCTGTGACTTCTGCGACATCATCGTGATGTTCGGGCGGAAGCCACGTGTCAAGTCGATCGACCAGGTGCGGAAAGAACTCGACAGGCTGCGAACGCTCAACGTCACGGAGGTGTTCTTCATTGATGACAACTTCATCGGGCATCGGCCGGCAGTAAAGAGCCTGCTGCGGTTTCTCGCCGACTACCAGCGCCGCCACTCGTACCCATTCCGCTTCGGCACCGAGGCCTCGCTCGACCTGGCGCTCGACGGCGAGCTCCTCGGTCTTCTTCGTGACGCGAACTTTGGGTGGGTGTTCCTTGGGATCGAGTCTGGTTCAGCCGACAGTCTCCGAGATGCAAGCAAGTTTCAGAACTTGAGGATGAGCGCTATCGACGCCGTGCGGAGGATCTACTCTCATGGCCTCTCGGTTCATGGTGGCTTCATCGTGGGTTTCGACAACGACGACCTGTCCTGTTTCCGGGCCCAACACGACCTCATCATGCAATCAGGCATCCAGCTGGCATCGATATCGCTGCTGAACGCCATACCGAGAACACCGCCGTATCTGCGGCTGCAGCGCGAGAACCGGCTCACCGAGTCCGAACACGCGTATATCGACAACCGAGTCGGCACCAATGTTGTACCGAAGCGGATGTCGTATGAGGACATGGTGCGGATGTTCCCCGTCCTGTATCGAGTTCTTTTCAGCGACCGGAACATCTACGAGCGGATCCGTACGAAGGCGCTGCACTTCAGAGCTCAGCCCGACAGGTGCCGGTATCCATTGATGGACAGCCTCGGATCGGCCGCCCGGCTCGTGTCGAAGGGCATTCTGGCCGGCGGCCTGCGGCGCACCATCTACTTCGTCAGGACTCTTACGCGGGTAAGACCGAGGGATCTGCAATGGGTCTTCACCGACTGGGCTCTCGGCCTGGGTGTTCAGGATTTTGTCGAAAAGCACCTGGTGCCGGCGGTGAAATCCGCTGATGGCTACCTCGCCGGGATTGACTGGATCGGGACGAGGACGCAGGACGGTGTTCAAGTCCGAGTCAGGCGTTGTCCTGAAACCACACCGACCGTTGTCTTCAGGTTCGAGAAGGCAGTGACACGTCGGCTGCGGTCCCGGATTCTCGGCCAAATCGTCAGTGTGCTGAGCCAGACTCCCATGCGCGTGACCCTGGACGTCGCCGCCATGTCCAAGCAGGACCTTGCGAGGCTGAACCCTCTACTCCACTACGTCAGTGCCTGGGGGGATCGCGTACAGGTGCTCGGGGATCCAGCAAACGGGATTGCCCTCGATGTGCCGACCTGGGCCATGGATTGGCCGCTGGAGCGAGGGGCCTGATCGCTCCCTCAACCCCCTCGGTTGTCCCGTCGCTCCATTCCAATTCCTGAAATTGTATTGTCGGGGCCCTGCCGGTCTTCGACCGCTCTGAAGAAACTCTGATGGTGGCTGGTGGCGGTCAATCAGTGACGACTCGACGGCTGCGTCGGGATCGTGCGCTTGCGCGACAGGCACAGCCAGGCCTTCAGCTGCTCCCCGGCGACGGGGAACTCGCCCGAACGAAGCTGCAAGATCTCCAACGACGGCTCGATCGCGTTCATGACCTCGCGCGCGCTCCGTCGCGGCGGGCCGGCATCGCGCGGCGGCCCTTCAGTGCTGCCTATCAGGCTCAGCCATACCCCGCCCTCGAGAAGCCCGGCCGCCACGTTCCGCGCGAACCGCGCGCGCTCATGATCTTCGTCGAACGTGTGAAAGCAGCCGCGGTCGAACACGAACTGGAACGGCCCGTCGGGCGGCGGCTCGTTCAAGAAGTCGACCGTCTCGAAGCGGCAGCACCCGTGCGCGTTGGTGCGCGCCTTCTCGACGGCAAGCGGCGAGATGTCGACGCCAACGACCTCGAAGCCGTGCTGCGCCAGGTAGATGGCATTGGTGCCGGTGCCGCAGCCGACCTCCAGCGTGCGTCCGGGCGCGATGGCACGCGACTCGATCAGCTCGGCCAGCATCGGATCGGGGGTGCCGGTGTCCCACGGCGGTGGTTCTCCCGAAGCGTAGCTGTCGTTCCAGGATGGATGAGGCATGCCGGCATCGTAGCGCGGATCGCAGCGGCGCGAAATCGCAAGCCCGTCCCTGGACGCGGACGGCGTGGGGAGGTCCGCGAGTGACCGACGACGCGGTCCCGTTTGGCATTCCCGAACCGCCGGAATGTCAGCCGAGGCACGCGAGTGATACGCTTGCGAAGGCGGGAGGGCCCGGAAGGGTACCGGGGGTTCGAATCCGTCGCTACGAATCCAGATGTGGCCCGCGCGGAGCGTGCCGGCGAGAACCCTGCGAGCATGACGCTGGCCGATGGTCGTTCTGCCCGGAATGCCTCACGGTGTTCATGACTACGGGAACGCGGTGAACCCGATTCCTGAGTTACGAGGAACGAATCCCTCTCCCTCCGCCAGATTGTCGCATAGTCGACCTTTCTGTTTAGAATCCCAAGTGCCAGCATCGGGCCATCCTGGACGGTGTGGCGAAAGGTCGACAGGGAGTTCGACGCTGCAGCGGGTCGCTACGCCTACGTTCGCGTGAAGGGCCGCGTCCAGTACCGCATGTACTACGAGGAGGCAGGGCAGGGCATTCCGATGGCGCTTCAACACACCCGCGAGGGCGCGATCGAATCAGGGAAGCTGCTTCTGGAGGCCGGCGTCGATGCGAACGACGGTGCCTCGGCAGGCACCTCGCCCCTGGCGCTGGCCATCGCAAGCAACCAGACGTCGTTTGCGGCGGTCCTGCTCGAGAGGGGCGCCGACCCAAACGGCACACTGGCCGGATACACGGCGCTCCATGCGGCGGCCGCCGGCGGCCAGGTGGAATTGGCCAGGAAGCTGCTCGCGCGCGGAGCCGATCCGAACGCGCGGCTCGCGAGCGCGCTGCCGCCCGGCAGGTTTCGAGGCGGCGGCGACGCCAATTCGGCCGTGAGCGTGAGAAACACCACGCCGTTCTGGCTCGCAGCCGGCAACCTCGATCCCGCCCTCATGCAGCTTCTCCTGGAGCGAGGCGCCGACCCGCACCTCGCCGCCGCCGACGGGACCACGCCGCTCATGGCGGCTGCTGGACTGGGCCAGAACGACAACACCGCCAGTTGGAAGGCGGAGAGCGCGCTCGACGCGGTGAGGTTCCTGCTGCGCTCCGGCGCCGACGTCCGAGCGGCGAACAAGGATGGCAGCACCCCGCTGCACGGGGCCGCCTACATGGGAGCCGATTCAGTCGTCCGGCTCCTCGTCGACAACGGGGTCGGGCTGGACGCGATCACAAGCGGGGGCAGACTCCTTACCGCGTGGCGCAGGGGCATCGAGGCAGTGGTGCGACATTTGTCGAACGAAAGAGCACGGCCGAACTCCTTCGAGAGCTGGGCGCCGATACGACCCTGGGAGTAGACCCCCGCATTCTGTTTCGCGAGAAGGGCGACGCGACACCCGACCGGTAGGGAGCTTCGATCGTTTGAGCTTACGCATCAGCATGCAGGGAGGCACCACATGGGAATCGTCAGGCTCTTAATGAGCTCAGCCCAACGGCGGTCGATCGGCAGCCGTCAGATTGCCGTCGGTGTCGCAGTCGGCTATCTGGTCGTTGGCACCGCGGGCCCGAACGTAGCGGCCCAGAGCAGCGCGAAGCCGCCGACGCTGCAGGGGATGGCCAGCTTGTCCGGGACGGTGACGGCGACCACACCGTTCAAAGCCGCGCAGGTTTACATCCGCAACGTCGACAAGCGGATGCTGTACATGGTGTACACGAATGCGGGCGCGTTTCGAGCGGTCGCGCTGCTTCCGGGCAACTACGAGATCAACGTTCAGGCGAAGGGCGGTCTCGAGTCGGATGTGCTGAAGCTGGTCCTGAAGGCGGGAGACCATCCGAACTTGAAAGTGTCACTGCGGCAGTCGGCCAACACGGAGCAGTTCCCGAGCGCCGTGCCACCGCAGCCGATAGATTGGGGCGCGACGGTCGGCCTGTTGCTCCCGCCGACCACGCCGATCCGACCGATTACCTTCCAGAGCTACGACGAAGTCTTTCCACCAGGCCCGGGCAAGGAGGTCCTGGAGCAGGTGTGCATGGTCTGCCATACGGGGGAGAATTTCTTTCCGCTCAATCCTCGGAATGAGGCCGGATGGAAGCAGGCGATCGACCGCATGACGAGCAGGGGCATGCTCGCGGGTTCGGCCAGCAATTTTCGATTTGGGCCACAAGACCGCCACGATGTGCTCGCCTATCTGACCAAGAACTTCGGGCCGGGCAGCAGGCTCCGAGCGGTGCGGACGGACCAGGAAATCCCGCTCGACGAGGCCAAGCTCGGGAAAGCCCAGTTCATTGAATACTACATGCTGATGAATCCATCGCAGCAAAGCGGTGATGTTCCCGACTCGCGCTCAACCGAGGGGGGTGGCCCGGGCAGGCGTCGCGTCGGCATCACCATGCAGCTTGACCCTCAGGGCAATGTGTGGATGGTGGAAAACAGCAGTCGGCTCGTGAAGCTGGATCCGCGCACAGGCGCGCAGAAGGATTTCAAGCTTCCGGACCACCCGAAATACGGCATCCACGAAATTCTGATCGATCGGACTGGCATGATCTGGGTCCCGGCAAACGGACCAACGGCGCCACGGCTGCTGCAATTCGATCCCAAGACCGAGCAGTGGGTGAAACAGATCGATGTCGATCCCGACAACATGATGCGGGGTTCGCCCAACAAAGGCGCGATACTCGGCACGACGCTCGACTCGAAGGGCAACATCTACATGAATTGGATCAGCGGCGGCGCGATTGGCCGGTGGGACCGGGCGACCGGGAAGATTTCCATCTTCCGTGTGCCCACGAACAACGCGATGCCGTACGGCCAGGCGATCGACCGGAACGACAATGTGTGGGCCGCCCTCTGGAACTCCGGGAACCTGACGAAGTTCGATCCGACGACGAACCAATGGACGGAATTCGCGCCACTCACCCACCCCGGGAACCTTCGCCGTGGTCCAGGTGTGGATTCGCAAAACAATGTCTGGTTCGGCATCTGGGCGGCCGGCAATCGCCCGGGCAAACTGGCGAGGCTGGAGCAGACGACGGGCCGGTTCACGGAATGGTCGATTCCGCACCGGGCCGCGATGCCCTACGAGGCCGCCGCCGACCGCGACGACAACATCTGGTTCCCCGACACGGGGACGCCCGACCATCCGGCCACCTTGGGCCGGTTCAATCCTCGCGACCAGACCTTCACGTTCTATCCGAAGCCACAGTTTGTCGCCGAGACCTCCAAGATCCAACATACCTCCGATGGGGCGGTGTGGTACTCGCCGCGGTATGGCGCCCCCGATGGGTCCACTGGTTTTGCGGTGCTGTATCCCGACATGGATAAGATCACGTCGCTTGGTGCGTACCCGTTGAATGGGCCACCCGGGTATGCCTTCAAGGTCGGGGCGAGGTGAGGGTGTCATGACTTCCTCTGGACGTGCTCGTTGCCAGCCATCCGTCATGTTGGGTGTCGTGTCGGCCCTGGCGCTGATCATCATCAGCCCGCTCACTCGGCCGACAGTTGGGGCCCAGGGGCGCAATCCTCGAATCAGCTACACAGCCGCTCAAGCCCAGCGGGGAGAAACGGCCTACCAGGAGCATTGCGAATCCTGTCACGGGCGTAGTCTCGATGACGGCCCGTTTGGGCCGCCACTAAGGGGTGTCGAGTTCGGGGACAAGTGGGTCGTCAGATCGATGGAAGAGCTCTTCACTCTTGTCAGCACGACGATGCCGCCGGCGCGGCCCGGGACGCTCGGCGACGGGACGTACGCGGCGCTCCTGGCGTTCATGCTTCAGGAGAACGGGACGGCGCCCGGCACACGCGAGCTGTCGGTTGAGGCCAACGCACTGAAGGCCATGGGTGCTCCCGGTTTTCCGCGATCGGGGGGAAGCCTGGCGCCGAACGCGACCATTCCCCCGCCGCCGCCCCGGCGAAACCCACTGGACACGATCCGCCCCGTGACCGAGGACATGCTCACCAAGGTCGCGGACGGCGAGTGGCTCGCCTGGCGCCGAACGTACGATGCCGCGGGGTTCAGTCCCCTGAAGACGATCAACAAGACCAACGTCGACGAGCTCCGGGTTGCCTGGACCTGGACCCTGCCGCGCGGACCCAACGAGGCGACGCCGATCGTGCACGACGGCGTCCTCTTCATCCACGGCTACGGCGACAGGGTCCAGGCGCTCGATGCCGCAACCGGAGACCTGCTGTGGCAATACTCCCGTCGTCTGCCCACCGGCGTGGCGCCCAGTATGAAACGCGGGATCGCCATTTACGGCAGTCGCCTCTATGTCCCGACGTCGGACGCGCACATGCTTGCGCTCGACGTCAAGACGGGCCGAGTCGTCTGGGACCAGGCAGTGGCCGATCCGAAATCGGGTTATGGAATCACGGGAGGCCCGCTCGTGGCGCGCGGACGCGTGATGATTGGGACGATGGGGCGGGCGCCAGGAGGAAACTTCATCGCCGCACTCGACGCCGAAACGGGCAAGGAAGCATGGCGCTTCTACACGATCGCGAGGCCGGAAGCAGAGGGCGGAAACAGCTGGAATGGCCTCCCTCTCGACAAGCGAAACGGGGCCTCCGTCTGGATCCCCCCGAGCTACGATTCGGTGCAGAACCTGGCGCTGTTTGGAACGGGCAACACCTACGATACCGGTCCGCTTCGGGACCTCGTCGATCGACCTGGCGTCACCAACGACGGTCTCTACCTCGACTCGACATTGGCCCTCGATCCTGTGACCGGGAAGCTCGCCTGGCACTTTCAACATCAGGCCAACGGGCAGTGGGATCTGGACTGGGCCTTCGAACGCATGGTTGTGCAACTACCGGTCAACGGCGACCTGCAGAGCGTCGTGGTCACGGCCGGCAAGCAGATGATTTTCGATTTCGTCAATCCAGAAACAGGCAAGTACCTGTCCTCGATCGATCTCGGCCTTCAAAATGGAGTGATCGGCATCGATCCCAAGACGGGCGCCAAGACCCAGGACCCGAAGCTGATCCCCGGAGACGGCCAGACGAAGATGGTGTGTCCGCACGTCAGCGGGGGGCGAGGGTGGATGCCAACGGCGTACGACGCGGCGACGAAGATTCTCTATCTGCCGATGGTGGAGGCCTGCACGGATTTCGTACCGGTGCCGGCCGGTGAGCGCGGTTTCCTTTCGACGGGTGTGCGTCCGACGGTTCGGCCTCGACCCGGGAGTGACGGGAAGTACGGACGTCTGCAGGCCATCAATCTCCAGACCACACAGACGGTCTGGGTCGAACGCCAACGCGCGCCGTACACGACTGGCGCGCTGGTCACGGCGGGGGGACTCGTCTTTGCCGGGTCACTGGATCGGATGATGAACGCCTACGACAGCGAGACCGGCGCCCAGCTCTGGCAGACTCGTTTGAACGACGTGCCGAGCTCCGCGCCGATCAGCTATTCGGCGAACGGACAGGAGTACGTCGCGATCGTGGTAGGTCCCGGTCGGCTGCAGTCGAGCAGCTACAACGCGCTTGTCCCGGACATCAAGACTCCGCCCGAGCAAGGCGCCGCGATCTGGGTCTTCGAGCTTCCGAAAAAGCGTGGTTGACGGCACCACGCCCTACTAGCCCTTCTGCTAGCGCCCGATCTGCGTGCGGTGCATGACACGACGCGCCGTGGGGTCGAAGGCGTCGCGGCGGTGCATGGTGCACCGATTGTCCCACAGGACGAGGTCGCCAACCCGCCAGTGGTGCGTCCAGGTAAGAGACGCGCGAGTCGCCTCGGCCCAGATCTCGTCGAGCAGCGCCTCGGAATCAGCGAGCGACAGGCCTTCGATGTAGGCATTGCGACGGCGGCCCAGGTAGAGCCCCGCCCGGCCCGTCTCGGCATGTACGGACACGAGTGGATGCAGCGTGCCCGGTGACGTGCGGGGATCGCCGGTCGGTGTCACGCCCTGCCGGACGTAGCCGCCGCTGTTATAGGTGCCGTCGTGCTTCACGCGAAGCCCCGCGGCACGCTGGCGCAGGGGCTCCGGAAGCTGGGTCCAGGCGGCAGTCATCGAACAGAAGCTCGTGTCGCCCCCGTGCTCCGGCACCTCGATCGCGTAGATCACACTCGCTTTCGGCGGGTCGGGTAAGTACGACATGTCCGTGTGCCACACGGCTTCGCCCGCGCCAAGGCTCCCGATCGGCACGCCATCGTCGACCACGTTGGACACGACGTAGATCTCCGGGTGGCCGTCGACGAACCGCCGCCCACTTTCCTGGACTGGCGCCTGGTCGAGGTCGCCGAAGCGACGGCTGAAGGCCAACAGATCGTCGTCGGTGAGCGACTGGTCCCTGAAGAGCAGGACCTGATGATCGAGCCAGGCCT
>CAZCEL010000081.1:0-13594 GCA_964497175.1 uncultured Bifidobacteriaceae bacterium | reverse complement strand
CTCCGATAGGGCATTATCGTCACACGCAAGTGCAAGCGGCAGTAGAATCTGGAGGCGTTTTCTCGAGCGAGGTGCAGTCATGAGGAGTTATTGGCTCGCGTCGGTGGGCGTGACGGCGTTCACGCTCCTCATCGCTTCCGGTCTGTCCATCGGGCTGGCGGGGCAAGGCCAGGCCGGCGGCGAGTCGAGGGCGTCCCTCTCGCATGGCTGGACACCGCCCCGCACGCCAGATGGTCAGCCCGACATCCAGGGCACCTGGACCAACTACGACAGCACGCCGTTCGAGACGTTCAGCAGCAGCGACAAGCCCGGTCTCTACGCCGGGGACCCAGACGGCACGTCCCGCGGCACCGGGCCGGCCAGTTTTCCTGTGGACACGACCGGGCGGAAGCTGACGCGCCGGGCGTCGCTCGTCATCGAGCCGCCGAACGGACGCGTCCCGGTGAAGGCCTGGGCCGAGGCGAAACGGGATTACAACCTGGCCCACATCAACGATTCGTGGGAGAACCACACGGCCTGGGAGCGGTGCATCACGCGAGGCGTCCCGGGCGGAATCTTTCCCGCGTCCTACAACTCGGGCTATCGGATCGTGCAGACGCCAGGCTCCGTCGTGATCCACTACGAGATGATTCACGAGGCGCGCATCATTCCGCTCGATGGAGGGCCCCACGTCTCGCCCGCGATCCGCCTGTGGAACGGCGATTCCCGCGGCCGCTGGGAGGGCAACACGCTCGTCGTCGACATCACCAACTACAACAACAAGGGCAACGTCGCGACCAACATCGCGACGCAGCGCATCCGCGCCCTGCCCCAGAGCGAGGCCCTGCACGTCGTCGAGCGCTTCACGCCGGTCGATGCGAATACGATCAACTACGAGGTCACGATCGAGGATCCGGCAGTCTTTGATGGTCGGTGGAAAGTCGCGATACCGCTGACGAGGGAACCGAACTACCGGATCTACGAGTACGCCTGTCACGAGGGGAACTACGGCCTGCCGAACACGCTCAGCGCCGGACGTGCGCAGGAGAGGGCCCAGTCCGGCGGCACGCGGTAAGCGGTAAGGGCCCGGACGGGCTCTAAAGCGCGGATTACCCGATTCGGGGTTTCACAACCCGATTCCACCACATCACCAGCCCCGTGACGAACATCAGCAGCGGCACGACTCCGATCACGGCCCAGGTGATCTTCGTCAGCGAATTGCACAGGCCCCGCCCGCAGCCGGGGATGCCGCGGCCCCCGAGCCGGCCAAAGTGCAGGTACGCCAGCCAGTACTGAATCCGGTCCACAACGCGTTCGGCCGGGTTGGACTCGTCGAAGGGCTCGATCAGATCGAAGACAGTCGCGAACACCTGCGGGAACGAGAGATAGGCCCCCGTGATCCCCCACATGACGACGAACAGGACGAACCAGAAGCCGAACGCGCTGTGCAGGCTCCACGTCAGTCGCTTCCAGTTCGCCCTCAGGTCGAGCGTCAGGCTGCGACGCCACTTGCTGATGCCCGGCCACCAGATGATGAGGCCCGTCATCGACAGCACGATGAGGAACAGGGCGCCCAGACCGTTGACGCGGCGGCCGGTCTCACCGTTGAGCAGGTTGTCGTGCAGGTCCAGGAGCCATGCAGACGCCCGATAGCCCAAAGGCAGCGGGTCGCCCAGATCCTCGCCCGAGAAGGGGTGGAACAGGCGCCGCTTCGTCTGGTTGCCGCGCTTCAGCGTGACCTCGACCGCCTGATTGGCTGTCTTCCCGGTCCGGATCTCGCCGACCTCGTGGTCCGGATAGGCGCGCCTGGCTGCATCCTTCACCTGCTCGTTCCCCAGGGCCTCGCCCGTTCCGTCCACCAGCACGGGTTGGGGCGAGAACGCCCGGTACAGCTCGTTCCGATAGACGAGCACGCTGCCGGTCACCGAAATCATGACGACGTAGAGGCCGACCGCGATGCCGGTCCAGAGATGGATCTGAAACAGCGCCCGGCGCAACCACACGCCCTGCGGCTGACGTAGCCATCGTTGCCAGAGGCCCATGGGGGTCAAAGTCGACCCGACATGATACACGGCGATGCGGACGGGAACCGGCCACGGGGGCGGACTTTTTCGCACCCTCCCGGAAAATGCCCCGGTTGGCCGCGGGAGGATTCGCGCCCGAACCGCGACGCGCGAGGCTCACTACCTGGTCTGAACGCGAGGACGGCCGTCGCGCATCGTGCGAGGAACTGGCGCTTGACCGGCATGCCGATTGCGTCGCACCGCCCACAAGCCTCGCTTGATGACCCCGTGTGCACGGAAAATCCTGATGCCACGTCGCTTGACGCCGCCGCCGGACAGGCCCGGCTCTGAGGGTGGCAGGGCGGAAATGTGAGGGAGCAATGACTGCTCGTCGAGACAGAACGATCCGTCGAGTGCTGGCGACCGCCGCGGGCATCCTGATGTGCGCGCCCGGTCTGGCGATGGCGCAAGCGGAGGACGCCGGCCAGGTGACGTTCACCAAAGACGTCGCGCCCATTCTTCAGCGCCGGTGCCAGGAGTGCCATCGCCCCGGTGCGATGGCCCCAATGTCGCTGGTAAGGTACGAGGAGGCACGACCGTGGGCGCGCGCCATCAGGACGCGCGTGGCCAACCGCGAGATGCCCCCGTTCCACGTCGATCGCACGATCGGCATCCAGAAATTCAAGAACGATCCCTCGCTCACTGCCGAGGAGATCGACACCATCGTGAAGTGGGTGGACGGCGGAGCGCGCATGGGGAACCCGGCCGACATGCCGCCGGCGCGGCAGTTCGGCGATCCGAACGCCTGGCAGATCGGCACGCCAACCATCGTCGTCAAGTACCCCAAGTTCCGCGTGCCGGCCGAGGCGCCGGATCTGTACGGGGATCTCTTCGCCGACATCCCGATCAGCGAAGACCGCTACATCAAGGCGATCCAGACCAGATCTGCGACCGCCGCCTCGCACCGGGTCGTGCACCACGCGCTCTCGTACACCGTGCCGCCCGAGGCCATCGACGGCGACGTGTCGACCGAGAGCGGCCAGTTCCTGGTCGAGTACGCCTCGGGGAAGAACGCCGAGGTGTACCCCGATGGAACGGGCGTGCTGCTGAAAGCCGGGGAGAAGGCACGCGTGAGCTATCACATGCACTCGGTCGGCGAGGACATCGATGCCGAGATCGAGCTGGGCCTGGTCCTCTACCCCAAGGGCTACGTGCCCGAGAAGATCCGATGGTCAAAGCAGCTCGCCCAGCCTTCCACGCCGCTCGACATCCCGCCCGGATCGGTCGCGCGCTCGGATGGCTACGTGTACATGCACAAGCCGGCACGGATCATCGCGTTCCAGCCGCACCTGCACCTGCTCGGCACCAAACAGTGTCTCGAGCTCATCTATCCGACCGAGGGCGCCAGCGCCAGGACGGAAGTGGTGAGCTGCGTCAACTTCAACAACTCGTGGCATCTCACCTACAACTACGCGGACGATGTCCAGCCGCTCGTGCCGGCGGGTACGGTGCTTCACAACATTCAGTGGCACGACAACACGAAGGCAAATCCGAGGGCCTCGGACCCGCGCAATTGGGTCGGCAACGGGTCGCGCACCGTGGACGAGATGGGCTTCTTCTGGCTCGGCTGGGTCGAGCTGACCGAGAAGGAATACCAGGACGCGCTCGCGGAACGCAAGGCGCGGCAGGCGTCCAAGACCGATCAGCAGCAGTAGGGAAGGAGTTCGCCATGACCCACCCTCGCGGGCATTCGCTGGCGAGAGCCGGCGCCGCGGCTCTCGTGCTCGCCGGCTCGATCGGGCTCGCCGCCCAGGTCGAGTTCACCAACAACCTCAAGCACGACTCCGGTCAGGACGTGCAGCCGGTGTACGAAGGCTGGGCACGAATGCCCGACGGCAGCTACGACCTGTACTTCGGATACCTGAACCGCAACTGGGTGCAGCAACTCCACGTTCCAATCGGTCCCGGCAACAACATCCAGCCCGGCGGCCCTGACCGCGGCCAGCCGACGTTCTTCTACACACGCACCAATCGCAAGACATTCACGGTCAACGTGCCGGGCGATTTCGGAAAGAAGGAAGTCGTCTGGACCCTGACCGTCAACGGGAAGACCCGGACGGCGTACGGCCACCTGCAGGCCGATTGGGAGATCACTCCCGACGGTGGTGCGGCAGGGACGAGGACCACACAGGAGGCCAGGACCAACAAGGCGCCAAGCATCGTCTTGGCCCCGGTCAACGCAAGGGGTCTCGCTGACGTGGTCACGCTCGTGGCGGCGGTCAGCGACGATGGTTTGCCGAAGCCGCGAGCGCGGGGGAAGCCTGCAGTCGGACAGGAAACGCCGCCCGGGCTGTCAGGAAGCGGGGTCAAATCGCCGGCGAATCTGCCCCACTTGACCGACGAGGGCGAGAGCAGGCGTCCCGATGGACTGACCGTCAGGTGGTTTGTCCTGCGCGGTCCGGCTGACGTTCACTTCGAACCGGCCTACGCCAGGCCCGCGAACGGCAAGACCAGCACGACGGCGAGATTCTCCAAGCCGGGGGAGTACGTGCTCCGGGCGGGTGCGCAGGACGGGCTCCTGACGACGTATCAGGATGCGACGATTCGCGTGACGCCCTAGGTTCACAATCCGGCTGGAGCCGGATCCCACGAAGGGGCGCCTTTTCGGCCTTCTTGATTCGGAACCCTTCACGGCGTCGGGTTGAAGGTGGTCGTCACTTTCATCTCGACCTCGATCGGCTCGCAGTTCAGCAAGGTGGTGCTGAACAGCCACTGACGGACGGCGTCGGCAGCCGACGCCTCGAGATCCGGGTGCGGGCCCTTCAGGTTCTGAATGTCCTGGATCGTCCCGTCGGTGCCGATCAGGGCGTCCATCGTCACCGTGCCGCCCATGTTTGCGGCTTTCAGGTGGTCGGGATAGACCGGCCGTGCGTCGAAGAGCTTGCGCGGCGGAAGGATGTTGCCGCCCACGCTCGTCGTCGTCCCACTGACGGCGCATTGGGCGCGTGCGCGTTCGACGAACTCCATCCCGCGACGTCTCACCTCCTCGCGATCGGGCGCCGTGGTCGATGTCGCGGTCGTGGTCGACCCTGCCGAGCGGCGCACCGTGATCGTCTCCTGGAGGGAACCGACGCGGAGCCGAAGATCTAACTCGCTGTTTCTCACGATCTCCATGACCTCCCGCACCGGCCGAAACCCGGGCAGGAGGGACTCCAGCGTGTAGGTGCCTGGCGGCACGCCGGCGAACTCGTACCGGCCCGTGGCGTCGCTCCGCACCTCGTATTTGGCGCGGCTCGCCTCGTTGGTGAGGACGAGCCTGGTGTCGGGGAGCACACGGTTGGTCGGATCGAGGACAGTGCCGCGGAGCGAGTAAAACCGGGACTGTGCGCCCAACGCAGCGACGCCAACCGACAGCGCCAGCATCGCCGCGAGCGAGAACGCGCGAGTAGACCACGACGGCGGGCGACGGTTGAGGGTGGTTGTCAGCATGGCGCGGATTCTCCCTTCGAGGCTCGAGGCACGGGCCATGGCTGGCGCGGGCAGCCAGCCCTGATGGCTGATGTGCACGCTGCGCGCGAGGGCGAGCAGGTGCGCGGCGTACTCGGGGCCGTCGATGCCCCGGGCCAGCACGTTGTCGTCGCAGGCCCGCTCGCTCTCGGCGCGCAGACGGCGGGCGGCGATCCAGAACAGGGGGTTGAACCAGTACAGGGCGCACAGCGATTGCGCCAACAACTGCGCGGCCCAGTCGCCGCGCGCGATGTGCGCGAACTCGTGTGCCAGCACGACGCGGATTCGATCCTCGGGCCATGCTTCTGCGCCCGCCGGCACGAGAACCTTCGGTCGGTGCAGGCCCCAAGTAGCCAGAAGAGCGGGGTGGCCACTCTGCAGAATCCGAATGGGGGCCGGGAGTCCGTATGCCCGGCGAAGCTGTTCGCCGAGCGTCCACCACGGTCCATCGCTGATCGCGCGCGCGCGCGACGCCAGCCGTCGCAGACGGGCCAGACCCATGAGGAGGATCAAGCCGCTCACGCTGCCGCCCGCGGTCCAGATCCGCCGCAGCAGCGCATCGGCTCGGTCGCTCGAGCGGAATCGGCTTCGAGGGCTCGCCATCGAAAACTCGGTGTGGAGTGTGGTGTCCTGGGTCGACACAGTCTCCAGGGAGCCGGTGGTCTCGCCCGACCATGGTTCAAGGCCCACGAAGTCGCTGTCAGGCAGGAGCCGGAGCCGCAGCCAGGACGGCCGTGACGCCATCAGCAGGGGTGTTGCCCCCGCGCACGCCAAGGCGAGCGCCAGCATCCAGTGCCTGAAGGCGGCCGACCGGCCCTTGAATGCGTGACCGGCGATGAGGGCCGGGAAGAGAATCACTGACATCTTGAGCGCACTCTCGATCAGCCAGAGGCTCATCGGGCCCCCTCTTTCTTGGCTTTGGCCACCAGTGCAGCTATGCGGTCCAGCTCTCCCTCTGAAATCCGTTTCGCTTCGCCGCCGAGCAGCGCGCCAACGACCTTCTCTGCCGAGCTGTCGAAGAAGGTCTCCATCAGGTGCCGGAGTGCGGACTTGCGGGCTGCCACTGGGTGCACCGCCGGGCGGTAGACGTACTTGAGGCCGGCTTCCTCGTGCCGCAGGTACCCTTTGCGCTCGAGCAGGCGGAGCTGCGTGCGCACGGTGGAGTAGTTGGGTCCACCTGAAAGATCCGCCATGACCTCGGCGGCCGTGGCCCGTCCACGGCGGTACAGGATGTCCATGATCTGCCGCTCGCGGCGGCTGAGGGCGCTCGGCGGGGGGCTGGTCATGTGTTAGTTCAATAACATAGTGCTATGAAAATAGCATGTCAAGGACCAAGCCACTGCCTCCCCGTCCGGCCACTGATCCGTGACCTGCATGCCAGGGCCCACCGGGACCCGGCGCGCTGCGGTCGTGTCATGCTGGTTCCGTGGGGATGGTGCGCCCGGCGCCCGGAGGCATCGCGTGGCAGATCGCGGGCGAACGCGTGGAGTTGCTGTCGTGGCCCCGCGCCATCCTGCTGCAGCTGGCCCACCCGCTCGTTGCGGCAGGCGTCGGGGGACACAGCAGATTCCGAGGGTCACCGTTGGCGCCGTACGGGCGGCTGCACGCGACGGTCACCGCCATGCGTGCGCTCACGTTTGGAAGCGACGAGGAAGCGGAGGCCGCGCGTGCGGCCATCCTGCAGGTTCACGACCGCGTCCACGGCACCTTGAGCGCGGCGGTGGGCGCGCACGCGGCGGGGACGCCCTACACCGCCCACGATCCCGCGCTGCTCCTCTGGGTGCATGCCACGCTCGTCGATTCGGGCGTACGAGTGATGCACGACGTCGTTCGCCCGCTCACGAGGGCCGAGCGTGACGCCTATTGCGATGAGACCGCGTCACTGGCGGAAGCCCTGGGGGCCCGCTCGATGGACGTGCCGCGCGACTGGGCGGCACTTCAGCAGTACATCGATGCGGAGATCGCCAGCGGTCGCGTGTCAGTGGGGGAGCAGGCGCGCGTGCTCGGGAGCGCCGTGCTGCGGCCCGCGCTCGGATGGCTGGCGTGGCCTCTGCAGCGGGCCGTGGAGATCGTCACCATCGGCTGGCTGCCCGACACGATTCGCACCCAGTACGGGTTCACGTGGGACGCGGCCCGCGAGCGCCGCATGCGACGTGTTCTTGCGATCCTCCGTCGCGCCCGGCGGTGGATGCCGGACGCGTTGGCGAGATGGCCTGAAGCGCGCGCGGAGCGCACTAACGGAGCGCTGCCGCCCGGGCCCTGAGCAGCGCAGACAGCGCCGGGAGACGCAGCCGATCGACAGGCGGGGCCGTCGCGAGCGAGAACTCCAGTCCCTCAGCCAGCGTCTCGAGCTGTCGAGCGACCGCGCTCGCCTTCGGGGAACGCGCCGCGAGACCGTCGCCCTGCTCCAGCGCACGGCGGATCGCCTGCATGCGATCGACTGGAATCGTCCGCGACCGACCAAGCTGATCGAGATACGCGCGCCCGACGACAGAGGTGGCCGGCCAGTCGACGCGGAAGTGCACCTGCGGGTTGAACGTGTCCGCGTGCGCGAGCGTCGCGGCGGTAATCTCGTTCTGCGTGAGAAACTCGCTCGGCCTCAGCCTGAAGATGTCCAGCCCGCGCGCCATCTCGCTCGCGTAGATCCGCCCGTTGAACCAGTAGGCCGCCCAGTAGCCACCCGTGTACAGCTGCCGCGCGTCGAGGGGGCCGCGATCGAAGAACGCGATCTCGACCGGGTGCGCGGAGTCGGTGAAGTCGAAGACCGAGATGCCGCCCTGATACCAGCCCTGAGCCATGATGTCGCGCCCGGGCACGGGGATGAGCGACCCGTTGTGCGCGACGCAGTTCTCCTGCTCGGTCTGCTCGGCCGGCAGCTTGTAGTAGCTCGCGAACTGCAGCTTCCTGTCGACGATGTCGAAGATCGCGTTGGCCCCCCAGGTGGGCGGATCGGTGGCCCGGCAGCGCGGCCGCCTGCCTCCACCCCACTCGTCGGTGAAGATCACCTTGGTGCCGTCGTTGTTGAACATCGCCGAATGCCAGTAAGCGAAGTTCCGATCGACGACCTGGTCGAGCCGCGTGGGGCGTTCCGGGTCGGAGATGTCGAGCAGAATGCCGTTCCCGGAGCATGCGCCCGCGGCAATCCCGAGCTCTGGGAACACCGTGATGTCGTGGCACTGGTTCGTGACGCTCGTGCGCTGCGACCCTTCGCCGTGCGTTCCTCCCCGCCAGAGGCTGGCGATGTTGCCGGTGGCCGGGTCCGCGAAGATGCGCGGACGGTTCACGATGCGCGCCTCTTCGGGTCTGGCCAGCGGAACCCTGATGACGTCGATGCTGAAGAGCGCGGTGTTCGGATCGTCCTTCGGGTCGGCGCCCGAGCAACCCGCCAGCTCCTCGGCCGCACGCACGGGCGAGGTCCCGGATCCGTAGACGTAGATGCTCGCCGGATCCCTCGGATCGGGTACGAGCGTGTGGGTATGCGAGCCGCGGCAGCTCTGCACCGCGGCCACCTGTCGCGGCTTGGTGATGTCGGTGATGTCGAAAATGCGGACGCCGCGGAAACGTTCGCCGCTCACGATAGTCTGGTTTCCCTGAGTGCCGCAGTCGAGCCGTCCCCGCCCCTGCTCGACCGACATGAAGAGCAGGTTCCGGAAGACCGAGACGTCGCCCTGCCCGCCCGGGCAGACGATGGAGGCGAGGAGCTTCGGATCCCGCGACTCCTCGATGTCGTAGACGTTGAAGCCGTGGAAGCTGCCCATGATCAGGCGCTGCCTGTCGAACGCCAGATCCGAATTGGTGAAATCGAGGCGGTTGGCAGTCTTTGGATCGAATGCCGGCCGGGGCCTCGGTTGACCGTCGGGCGGCTCGG
The DNA here is from genome assembly GCA_964497175.1 of uncultured Bifidobacteriaceae bacterium. Taxonomy (GTDB): domain Bacteria; phylum Acidobacteriota; class Vicinamibacteria; order Vicinamibacterales; family CAVVIG01; genus CAZCEL01. The sequence continues at coordinate 4,237 of CAZCEL010000081.1, read as the reverse complement.
GCGGCGTCGGATCACCGAGGGGCGATTCGGGATCGACGAAGCCTGCCGGCTTGGGCAGCGACGCCACGAGCTCGAGATGTCGACTCGCCTGTCCGGCGTCGCGGATGCCCGCCTTCAGCCCCACGCGCGGATCGGGCCGCGTCGGGCTTCCGCGCCGATCCTGTGCGTCCACGACGCTCAGGCCGCAGGCCGCCAGCCCCGCGACCGTCAGCCAGCACCGCAGTTGTCGTCGGTTCATTTCGTCAACTCCTGCAGCATCGCGCCCATCCGATCGATCTCCGCCTGCTGATCGGCGACGACGTCGGATACGAACTCGAAGATCTCGGAGTCCTGCGCGGCGCCCGGCTGCCGCATCAGCGCCTCCACCATCGTCAGCGCCCCCTCGTGGTGAACGATCATGCCTTGAAGAAACAGCCGGTCGAATTCCGAACCACGTGCTGCAGCCAGGCGCTGCATCTGGTCGGGTGGGAGCATGCCGGGCATCAACGCGCCCTCGTGGTGCGCGTGCTGGTCCGGCGCGGCCTGCCCGCGCGTGGTCAGCCATTGCTGCATCATTCTGATCTCGTCGGACTGCGAGATGGCAATACGACCCCCGAGCGCACGCATCCCGGGATGCTCCGTGCGCGACTCGACGAGGTCGGTCATCTCGATCGCCTGGGCGTGGTGCGCGACCATGCCTCGCATGAACTCTACGTCGGGACCCGTGAATCGGACTCCTGAGAGATCGACGGCGCGGGCCGCATCGATGCTCCGGCTCGGCTCGCCCGGCGCGCCGGGCTGGACGATGGGCGCCGTCTGATGGACGGGGGACGCCGCGCGACAGGCCAATAGCGACAAGCAGGCCGCGGCCGCGACCGCGCCAGAGGGTGGACCGACACGGGGCATCAGATGAAGCTTACCGCGACGGCCCCTGGGACGTCCTGAATGGTACAACAGAGCGACATGCCACCCTCGCTGGGCGACCTGTTGGCCCGCCACCACCCAGACGCCACGAGCGACCAGCTGCTCGACTCCTTTCTCGACTACACGGCGGGGAAGCACCTGGTGCTCTATCCCACGCAGGAGGAAGCCGTTCTGGCGCTCCTCGACGGGCAGAACGTCATCCTGAACACGCCCACGGGGTCGGGGAAGTCGCTGGTGGCCTCGGCCATGATCTTCGCCGCCCTCGCGCGCGGCGAAGGCGCCGTCTACACGTGTCCGATCAAGGCGCTGGTCAACGAGAAGTGGATGCATCTCTGCCGCGAGTTCGGTCCCGAGCACGTCGGGCTGTCGACCGGCGACGCGACGGTGAACCGCGAGGCGCCCGTCCTGTGCTGCACGGCCGAGGTGCTGGCCAACATCGCGCTGCGCGAGGGCCCGCGCGCCGCCATCGATCATGTCGTGATGGACGAGTTTCACTACTATGCCGATCGCGATCGCGGCGTGGCCTGGCAGACGCCGCTCCTCACGCTTCCTCAGACGCGGTTCCTGCTCATGTCCGCCACGCTGGGCGACACGACGTTCTTCGAGCGCGCGCTTACCAGCCTCAACGGCCGACCCAGCGTGACCGTGAAGTCTGCCGTGCGGCCGGTGCCGCTCGAGTACGCCTATTCGGAGATCCCGCTCGCGCACACGATCGAGACGCTCGTCGACGAGCGAAAGACGCCTGCCTACGTGGTGCACTTCACCCAGGCCGACGCCGCGTCGAGCGCGCAGGACTTCACGAGCCTGAAGATCTGCACGCGCGAGCAGAGGGCGGAGATCGCGGATCGGATTGCCTCCTTCGAGTTCAGCAGTCCGTACGGCGGGAACGTGCGGCGGTGGCTGCGGCACGGCATCGGGCTGCACCACGCGGGCCTGCTGCCGAAGTATCGCGTGCTGGTCGAACAGCTGGCGCAGATCGGCCTCCTGCAGGTGATCTGCGGCACTGATACGCTCGGCGCGGGCATCAACGTGCCGATCCGGACGGTGGTCCTCACCCGGCTCTGCAAGTTCGACGGCCGGAAGACCGCGCATCTGACCGCGCGCGAGTTCCACCAGATCGCCGGACGCGCCGGGCGGAAAGGCTTCGACGAGCGCGGCTTCGTCGTCGTGCAGGCCCCCGAGCACGTGATCGAAAACAAGCGTCTCGACGAGAAGGCGTCGCGCGACGGCAGGCGCGTGGTCCGGCGCAAGCCGCCCGAGCACAACTACGTGCACTGGGATGTGCAGACCTTTACGCGCCTGAAGCAGGCCCCGCCCGAGCCGCTCGTCTCCCGCTTCCAGGTGTCGCACGGGATGCTCCTCAACGTGCTCAGCCGCCGCGGCGACGGCTGCCGCGCGATGCAGCGGCTGATTCGCGACTGCCACGAACCCGATGCGGCCCGCCCCGGACACCGGCGTCGCGCCTGGCAGCTCTTTCGCTCGCTCGTCAGGCGCGGCATCATCGCGTTCGTGCCGAGGACCGCCGAAGGTGCCAGGCTCCGCGTGAACGTGGACCTGCAGGACGACTTCTCGATGGACCAGGCCCTGTCGATGTACCTGATCGAGACCATCCCGCTCCTGGACCCCGGGTCTCCCACCTACGCGCCCGACCTGCTGACGCTAGTGGAGTCGATCGTCGAGAACCCCGAGCTGATCCTGCGGCGGCAGCTCGACCGCATCAAGGACCTGGCCGTGGCCCAGATGAAGGCCGACGGCGTCGAGTACGAGCAGCGCATGGAGGAGCTCGAGAAGCTGGAGTATCCGAAGCCGATCCGCGACTTCGTGTACGACACGTTCAACGCGTTCGCCTCCCGTCATCCGTGGGTCGGGGAGGAGAACATCCAGCCGAAGTCGATTGCGCGCGAGATGTTCGAGACGTACAAGTCCTTCGCAGAGTACATCCTCGAGTACGATCTCGAGCCGTCGGAAGGCCTGCTCCTCCGCCACCTGAACAGCGTGTACAAAGTGCTCAGCCAGACGGTTCCCGACGCCTCGAAGACCGAGGAGGTCGTGGAGATCGAGTGGTACTTCAAGACCATGGTCCGCGGCGTGGACGCGAGCCTGGCTGACGAATGGGAACGGATGCGCGACCCCGACTACCGGCCGCTCGCGGGCACATCCCGCGCGGGGCTTGCGACGGGGCCGCCCAAGCCCGCCAAGGCCGTCGCGTACGACATCACCGAGGACACGAGAGCGTTCACAGCGGCCATCCGGACGCGGATCTTCGGCATGCTCAAGGCATGGTCGCGTGGCGATGGACAGGCAGCGCTCGCGGCTGTCGACGCGCCGCCACACGCAGACGAAGCTGATGCCGCGCCGTGGACGGCCGAGCGGGTGCGTGCAGCGCTGGACGCCTACCTGCTGGAGCATCAGGCGCTGCGCCTCGATCCAGAGGGGCGCAATATCCGCCACACTCATGTGTCGGCCAGCCCCGGACAGCCGACACTACGCGTGCAGCAGATGCTTGTCGATCCTGAGATGCTCAACGACTGGGTGGCCGATTTCGAGGTGGACGTGGCGGCCTCGCGAGCGCGGCAGCAACCAGTGCTGTGGCTTCGCCGGCTCGGGCCGCTGGTGTAAACCTCACCGCGAGTCGCCAAGATCGGTGAGCCGAACGTGATGGTCGGCCCGTTCCGCAATCTTGTGAGGTCTGATGCTCGTCCAAGGCGGAGAACGGAAGGTGGATCGGACGATGATGATCGACGTCAACGGGATGCAGCTCCACTTCGATGTGCATGGTGATGGTGAACCGCTGTTGTGGCTCCATGGCGGCCTGGGGGAGGGCGCGGACTGGGAGTACATCTTCAAGGAGCCGCCTCCGCGGTACCGCCTCATCGCGCCGGACCTTCGCGGCCACGGACGATCCACCGGCGCGGCCGCGACGTACTCGTTCAGGCAGTCGGCGCTCGACGCCTTCGCGCTGCTGGATCATCTGCACGTCGATCGCGTCAAGGTCATCGGCCTGAGCGGGGGCGGCATCACGGCGCTCCACATGGCCACGATCCAGCCCTCGCGCGTCGCCTCGATGATCGCGATCAGCGCACCAGCGAGGTTTCCGGAGCAGGCGAAGGCGATTCAACGCAGTTTCTCCGAGACCATGATGAGCCAGGCGGAACGCTCGCGCATGCGCCAGCGCCATCAACGGCCCGGCCAGCTCGACACGCTGCTCGCGCAGACGCGGGCGATGGCCGAGGGTGAGGACCCGAGCTTCACGCCGGCCGAGCTGGGCACGATCACGGCCGACACGCTGATCGTCTTCGGCGATCGCGACTTTCTGTACCCCGTGTCTGTACCC
>CAZCEL010000080.1:0-13647 GCA_964497175.1 uncultured Bifidobacteriaceae bacterium | reverse complement strand
AGAGTAGGGAGGTGTCCATGAGCACTCCGGCTCGATCGACTCGGGCGCCGTCCCTCCGATGGTTCGTAACCGCCGTCTCGAGTCTCGTTGCGCTTGCGCTGCTCACCGCCGCGCTCATCGCCGCACCGGTTCCGCTCGGCAAGGCTGAGGATGTCGGGCTCTCCGCCGAGCGCGCCCGCGCTCCATTTCTGAATATTTCCTGAACGGGCCCTCAGTCGGCCTGCGTCTCGAAAATCAGGCGGAAGTCCGCCATACTATAGAAGTCTGTGGACGCGATTTCCGAAAGGATTCCTCCGATGCGAAGGATGCTCTTCGGGCTGGCCGTGCTCGCGTGCTCGTTCGGGTGCAGCACTCAACAGCCTCCTCCCTTCAAGGCGGTCGTCGACACCAAGGATCTCATGGACTCGGTGATCGATCCCAATGCCGACATCATCTGGGACTCGGTGAAGTGGATCACCACGGCCGCGGGGACCGAAGAATTCCGGCCGAGGACGAACGAAGAGTGGACGGCGGTCAGACACGCGGCGATCACGTTGACCGAGTCGGGCAATCTGCTCATGCTGGTGCCGAGGGCGAAGGATGCCGACCAGTGGATGAAGGCGTCACAGGCGATGATCGAGAGCGGACAGGCGGCGATGGCGGCCATCGAGAAGAAGGACGCCGACGAGCTGTTTACCGTCGGCGGCTACATCTACAACGCCTGCACGAACTGCCACTCGAAGTACATTCCCGAAATCGTGGATGCGATCAGGAACGGCAACTGAGATGAAGTCCTTGGGCTGGCGGGCGCTGCTCGTCGCGACCTGCCTGGTCCTCATCGAGGCGGCGGTGACGGCGCACCCGATGACCGGCAAGAACGCGACGTTCGTGCAGGGGATTCAGGGCCCGGCCGTCGGTCCGTTTCTGTACCTCGGGGCCAAGCACATGGTCACCGGCTACGACCATCTGGCGTTCCTGGTGGGCGTCATCTTCTTCTTGTACCGCCTGAGGGACGTGCTGCTGTACGTCAGCCTGTTTACGCTCGGGCACAGCATCACGCTTCTCGTCGGCGTGATCGGCCGGGTCGGCGTCAATCCGTATCTTGTCGACACCATCATCGGGTTGTCCGTCGTGTACAAGGCCTTCGAGAACATGGGGGGCTTCGAGCGGCTGCTGCTGATCCGGCCCAGCACCAGGATCGCCGTTCTCGTGTTCGGGTTGTTCCACGGGTTCGGCCTCGCCAGCAAGCTCCAGGAATTCGAGCTCTCGCCCACCGGGCTCATCGCCAACATTCTGAGCTTCAACGTCGGCGTCGAGATCGGGCAGGGCCTGGCGCTGAGCGCCGTGCTCGTGGCGCTGGGCGCTTGGCGGTCGCGATCGAGCTTTCTCCGCCACGCGTTTGCCACCAACGCGCTGCTGATGACGGTCGGGTTCGTTCTCGCCGGACATCAGGCCGTCGGGTATTTCCTGGCCGGGCCGTAGCGCATGGCGCAGTCAGCATCGTCGCCGTCGCGCCTGCGGATCGTGAAGGCGACCGCCCTGGCGCTTCTTGTCGCGGCCGTGCTGCTCGTCACCGCCATCCTGCCTGCCGAGTACGGTGTCGATCCGCTTCGCACCGGCAGGTTTCTGGGCTTGCTCGCGCTGGCCGACGCGGGTCCCCGTGCGATCACCCCGCGGGACGAGCGTTACAGGTCGGATACCAGGGAGTTCGTGCTCGGCCCGTACGAGTTCGTCGAGTACAAGTATCGAATGGAGCAGGGCGGCGGCATGCTGTACTCGTGGCAGGCAACGAGCAGCGTCATCTCCGACTTTCACAGCGAGCCTGATGGGGCCGCGCCAGGCTACGCGGAGAGCTTCGACAAGCGCGAGGGGTCTCAGGCCCACGGGGTCTATCAGGCGCCCTTCCCCGGTGTCCACGGGTGGTACTGGGAGAATCCGGCCCTTCGCGACGTGCGCATCAGGCTGCACACGTCAGGTTTCTACAGCGCCGCCAAGGAATACACGGGCGGCAACATCATCGACCACGCCATCAGCGACGAACAATGACGGGCGCGCGCCTGGACAGGAAGGGCCGCCGGGCCCGAGGATGCTGAAGATGGCTTCGCCCGCCAGGATCGGCGCCGATCAGGGCGCGCTTGCGCGCGTGCTGGTAGTCGAGGACGAGGTCAAGGTGGCCAGAGCTCTGCTGGAGGGCCTCGAGACCGAAGGCTACCGCGTGGTCGTCGAACACTCGGGCGACGAGGCGCTGGCCCGCGTGAACGCCGAGACCTTCGATGTCGTGCTGCTGGACCTGATGCTTCCGGGCCGGGACGGGCTGGAGATTCTCGCGGCCGTGCGGGACCGGCGGCTGGGCACACGGGTGCTCGTGCTCACGGCCCGCGACTCGCTCGACGATCGGTTGCTCGGGCTGGACCGCGGCGCGGACGACTATCTGGTCAAGCCCTTCGCGTTTGCCGAGGTCCTCGCCCGCATTCGCGCGCTGCTCCGGCGCGGCCCCGTGACCGATGCCGTCGCGTTCTCGACGGGCGACCTCCACATGGATCTCGTGACGCGGACCGTCATTCGGGCCGGACAGCCCATCGAGCTCACGTCGCGGGAGTTCGAGCTCCTCGAGTACTTTCTCCGCCGCGAGGGCCAGGTGATCTCGCGCGAGACGCTGGCCCGCGACGTCTGGCGGGAGAGCTCGCGCTCGATCACGCTCGACAACGTCATGGACGTGCACATCGCGCGGCTGCGCCGGAAGATCGACTGGGATCACTCGACGAAGCTGATTCACACCGTCAGGGGTGTCGGCTTCGTGCTCTCGGAGCGGCCGGCATGACACGATGGAGACCTGCGCGGAGCCTGCGTGTCACGCTGACGCTCTGGCACGTGGCTGCGATGTTCGTCGTGCTGGGGTTGTACGCCGCAACCGTGTTCGCCGTGGTGAGCCGCAACGCGTCGCAGGACGTGAACGACCGTCTGCGCGGTGACTTCCGCTGGGCGGCGGAAATGGTCGAGCAGAACCCAGACGGATCCCTGGTCTGGTTCGAAGGCGACGACGGAACGGGCGATACGCCGTGGCTGCAGGTCTGGAGTCCTGCAGGGGAGGTGCTGGTCAGATCTCGCTTCGCGGAGCAGATGCCCATCCCGGACAGCCGCTCGCTCGCCTCGCTGGCCAACGGCCGCATCGTGTCGGCGCCCTCTGGCAGTCTGACGTTCCGCGTCCTGTCGAATCATTCCAGGATCGGAAACCGCCTCGTCGTCATTCAGGTCGCGCGGTCGGAGGCCATGCTCCGGCAGTGGTTGCGGCAGCTGACGCTGATCCTGGTGCTCGGCCTTCCGCTGGGCATCGCGGCGGCCGGCCTGGCCGGCTACTCGCTCGCGCGCCGGGCCCTGGCGCCGGTCGATCGTATGGCCGATCGCGCAAGGTTGATCACGGCCGAACGGCTCGGCGAGCGGCTGCCGATCGACAATCCCTCCGACGAGCTGGGCCGCCTCGCGTCGGTGTTCAACGACACGCTGGGACGGCTGGAGTCCGCGTTCGATCAGATGCGCCGGTTTACGGCCGATGTCTCCCACCAGCTCAGAACGCCGCTCGCCGCCATCCGGAGTGTTGGCGAGGTCGGCCTGGGCGGGCGCCGCACCCAGTCGGCGTACCGGGGCGTGATTGCCAGCATGCTCGAGGAGGTCGACCGCCTGTCGGCCCTGATCGACCGCCTACTGGCCTTTTCCCGCGCCGAGGCCGGCATGGCCAAGCTGTCCATCGAGCTTGTCGACCTGCACGCGCTGGCGTCCGGCGTGGTGCAGCACCTGGGCGTGCTCGCTGAAGAGAAGCGGCAGCTGATCGTCCTCGAGCGGGACGGCACGCCACAGTGCCTGGCCGACCGGACCGTCTTGCGTCACGCCGTCACCAATCTGGTCGACAACGCCATCAAGTACACGCCCGCCGAAGGCCGCATCGTTGTGCGGATCGAGGATCGCGGCGCCCGCGCCATCCTCAGCGTGAGCGACAGCGGTCCGGGGGTCAGCAGGGAGGCGCGGGCCCGCCTCTTCAACCGCTTCCACCGCGGCAGCGAACACGACGCCAACGGCACCGGCGGCTCCGGCCTCGGCCTGGCCATTGCCAAGTGGGCGGTCGAGGCCCACGGGGGGACGCTCAGCCTCGAGGAGGATCCTCGGGCCTCGTCGGGGTGCACGTTCACCATTACGCTGTCGGCCGCGTCGCACGGCCGGCGCCGCGCCGACTTTCGCGCCAGCGCGTGACGGCTTCAGAAACTCTTAAGGTGCGCCCGCCGGGCGCCTTGGCTACGCTGCCCTCTTGGTCCGCGCCAGCGCGCGGCACCAGGAGGCGCCGCGATGCATTCGAGTAGAGCAGAGTGGTCTGGCACCGGCAGGGTGGCGTTCGGCCTGCTGGCGACCTCGTTCCAGCTGATCGTGATCGGCGCGGGGGAGGCGTCGGCGCAGGCCAACACCGGCGCGATAGCCGGCACCGTCGTCGCCCGCGACGGCGGGCGGCCGGTCCCGGACGCAACGATCCTCGTCGAGGGCACCAGCACGTCGGCCGCGGCCAACGGGGTGGGACGATTCCGGCTCGACGGTGTGGCCCAGGGGCAGGTCACGCTCGTCGTGGACGGTCCGGGGTTCCTGCAGCTGCGTGTTCCGGCCGTGCAGGTGCGTGCCGGCGAGACGACGGCGCTCATTGTCGAGCTCGAGGTGACGCTGAACATCCTCGAGCGCGTGCAGGTGACAGCCACCAAGACGGCGCTGAGCATCGGCGACGTCGCCGCGCAAGCCGACATCGTCGATCGGTCGACGATCGATCGGCGCGGCGATCAGACGCTGGTGCAAGCCATCGCACATTTGCCGGGTGTCGTCGTCGCCACGCAGCTGGGGTCGTTCGAATCGGTCCAGCTGCGCGGCCTTCCACGTGAGGGCGACGAGTTCACAAACACGCTGCTGCTGATTGACGGCGTTCCGCAGGTGGATTCGCGGAATACCGCGCGCGTCGTCGGGCTGCCCATTCACGACGCCGGCGCCATCGAAGTCGTGCGCGGTCCCAACTCGGCGTTGTACGGCCGGACGGCCATCGGCGGCTCCGTCAACGTGAGGACGGCAGACCCGGCGCCGACCAGGGAGTGGGGCGTGGATCTGACAGGCGGCCAGTTCGGCACCGCGAAAGGCGTGGTGCGGGCCTCCGGGCCCGCCGGCCCCTGGGGCGGGTACTACGTCTCGGCCGGCCGGGAGCGCAACAGCGGGTTCTACAAGTCGAGGACGGGCGACTTCGACATCGACAAGTGGTCGCTCTTCGGCAAGCTGACGTTTGCGCCAGACGCCAAGTCGTTCGGCTTCGTGACCGTCAACACCGTGCGCTCGGACGACAGCACGCCTACGAACGAGCCGTTCATCGACGGACGCCTCCTCCACGACATCGACCCCCGGTTCGATCGGCTGACCAGCTTCAACATTCCCGGCCCCAACTATCACCACGGCGAGGATCGCATCGCGGTGAACTACACGCGCCAGCTTGCGCCGTGGGCGAAGATTGTCGAGGTATTCGGCTACCGCAATCTTCAACAGAAGTTCATCGATGACGGCGACTTCATTGGGTCGCCGTTCGATTTGACCGCCAACACCGTGACCATGCTGCCGTTCGGCCAGCAGGCCGACGAGGACATCGTGTACGAGGAGCTGCGGGCCGAGCTGACGCCGCGGCTTGGACGCCTCAAGAGCTCGCTTGTCGTCGGGGGATCGTTCGAGCGCAACAGCGGACATCTGACCCAGGAGTTCATCTACACGGAGGACAACGAAGACGGCTTCACGATCAACTACCTGAACCCCGTCATTCCGCCACGAAGCGAGTGGCTGACGTTCGTTCCCAGCCCGCGCGTCTACCACCTCAATAACGCCGGACTGTTCTTCCAGTACACCGCCGAACCGATGCGGCGGCTGATCCTGGCTGGAGGCGGCCGCTACGACCGCCTGACGCTCGACAATCAGCGGGGCACGGGCCTCAAGGTGGAGCGGACGTTCGAGGCTTTCAGCCCCAAGCTGAGCGGCACGGTGAAGCTGGCCGGAGTCGACGAGGGCAGTTCCACGACGGTCAACCTCTACGGCGCGTACTCGCAGGCCTTCTTGCCGCCGCAGCGGCCGTCCGGATTGACGCCGGCCAACGTCGCCGACCGCATCGAGCCGGAGGACATCGAGAACTTCGAGGTCGGTCTCAAGGGCAGCGTGCTCGAAGGCCGCGTCGCTCTCGAGGCTACCTATTTCAGGATGCAGGAAGAGGGGGTCGTGCTCACCGTTCGTCAGGGACCATTCTTCCTGCCCACGAACTCCGGGGTGCTGAAGTACAAGGGTGTGGAGACGGGGCTGCGGGCGGCCCTGTCGCCGAAGGTCTCCGCGTACGTCAACGCGTCCTTCTACCGCAACCGCTTTGGCGAATTCGTGATACAGGACGAAGACGACCCGGCCGCGGACGTCTCGCTGACGGGCAATCGCCTGGCCATCTCGCCCGACCACGTCGTCAGCTGGGGCGCGCTGTTCGCGCCTGTCTCGTCGGTCGACGTGACGCTCGATGTCAAGCACATGGGCAACACGGCCACCGACCGTGAGAATACGTTCACCGTGCCAGCCTACACGCTGGTCGACGTCGCCGCATCATGGCGCCGCGGCCCGCTGCGCGTGACGTTGTCGGCGCACAACCTGTTCAACGCGGAGTACTACTGGAACGGGGGCAGCGAGACGGTCGATCCGGGTCGTCCGAGACAGGTCCTCGTGACGACGTCCTTTCTGTTCAAGTAGCGGTTTCCTCCCGACCCGCTGATACACTCGGGGGGCGGACTGAGATCTCTTCGAATGGCGGCACCTCCAGCGGGCAGTGGGCGGCCACCTGGGCGCGAGCCCCAGGACGTGCTGATCGCGTCGGCTCCTGAAGCAGCCCGCGTGCGGGCCGGCGCAGCCTTTCTCTGGCGGCGAGCGCTCATCTATACGCACCGCTGGCTCGGCATTGCCGGCTGCATCCTGTTCGTGCTGTGGTTCGTCTCGGGCGTCGTCATGATGTACGCGCGCATGCCGGACCTGTCGTCCGCGGACCGTCGCGCGCTCATGCCGTCGCTCGATCTCACGACTGCCACCGCAACGCCCGCCGATGTCTTGTGGATGGCCGGCGCCCCGGTCCAGTCCGTGCGCGTCGGCATGTTCGGGCGGCGCCCTGTCTACCGCTTCGCCGCGCGGGGCCGGTGGACCGCCGCGTTTGCCGACGATCGGCAATGGCTGGGTGACCTGCCGCGAGAGTGGGTGCTCGACGAGGTGCGCCGATTCGTGCCCGCGCACTCGCCGACCGTGCAGTACGACGCCCTCCTGACCGAGCCCGACCAGTGGACGATCGAGAGCCGCAGCCTGCTGCCCATGCATCGAGTGGCCGTGGGCGACGAGGCCGATACGTACTTCTACCTGTCGGACCGGACCGGCGAACCGGTCGTCAAGACCACGCGGCGGACCCGTCGATGGGCCTACGCCGGCGCCGTCGTTCACTGGATCTATTTCACGCCGTTCCGCCGCAACGGGGAGCTGTGGGCACAGTCGATCATCTGGGCGTCGGCTGCGGGCAGCCTGCTGTGTCTGTCCGGGCTCGTCTGGGGCGTCTGGCGCTACTCGCCCCTCAGCCGTTACCGCCTGAAGCGCGTCGCGTCGCACACGCCATATGCGGGGTGGATGAGCTGGCATCACTATGCCGGTCTCCTGTTCGGCTTCACGACGTTCACCTGGATGTTCAGCGGGCTGCTGTCGATGGACCCCTGGAACTGGCATCCCGGCACAGCCCCAACGCGGACCCAGCGGGAGGCAGTGTCAGGGGGGCCGCTCGACCTGGACCGCGTCACGCTTGCCCACCTGCGTACCGCTGTGGCCGCGCTGCAGTCGGCCGCCCCGAAGGAGATCGAGCTTGTGCAGTTCATGGGCGAGCCCTTCGCACTCGGCGGGGGCCGCCTCGTGTCGGCCGTCAATCCGGAGCGGGCGTTTGGCGCGATCGGTCAGGAGGAAATGCTGGGAGCCGCGCGGGCCGCGATGCCCGGCGTCGAGGTCGAGGATGCGGTGTGGCTGAGCCGGTACGACGCCTATTACTACGACCGCACGGGTGAGCGGCCTCTGCCGGTCCTGCGTGTGCGCTATGCCGATGCGACACGCACGTGGCTGTACCTGGACCCGGGCCGCGGTGCGATCGTACGGAAAGAAGAGCGGCTGAGCCGGCTGAACCGCTGGCTCTACCACGGATTTCACAGCTTCGATTTTCCGTTTCTGTACTATCGCCGGCCGCTCTGGGACATCGTGGTCGTGGCGCTCAGCATCGGTGGACTGGTTTCGAGCGTTACGGCGTTCGAGCCGGCGTGGAGGCGGCTGCGCCGGCACGGCCGCCGGCTGTTGCGTCGGGCGTGACCCGGACAATCACGGCAGGCTGGCGCGCGCGGTCCGAACTCGCTGCGTGCCTTGCGTCGCCTCGGCCCAGGCGAACACGAGCTCGCCCCGAGCGCTTGCCAGTCGCGGCGTCTGGGTGCCAACCCCCGACGCAATCGTGACCGGGGCCGATCGCCGGCCGCGCGTGTCGACGCGGCGCGCCCTGAACTGTGAGGCCCCGGCAAACTCGATCCACGACACGGCGGCCGATCGCTCGTCGATCCACGCGACCTGCACGTGGCCCGTCGAGCTCGCATCGTCGATGCGGACGGGCTCGCCGAACGTCCGGCCTCCGTCGCGCGAGAACGCGGCGAACGAGCGGCCCTGGCCTCCTGCCCCGGTGAACCAGGCCACGACGACCTGTGTGTCGCGCGCGGCTATCGATGGACCGTTGACCGGACAGGCATCGATGGTCCAGCCGTCGCGCGAAACGGAGGCAGGTGTGCTCCAGCGGCCCCCCGCGAAGCGGGTGACGAACACGTCGCGCACCTCCTCATCGGACCTGTCGCGGAACGCGGCCACGACGCCGTCCCGCGTGGGAGCCGCCGCGATCGGGCAGCACTCGCAGACGCGGTCGTCCACGATTGCCTCGGGGCCGGGCTTTCCAGCCTTGTCGAACAAACGCGCGCGCAGCGCCATGTTTCCGGCCTGCCTCGGAGCCTTTGCGTCGGGATTGGTCGTGCGCCCGTCGAGCCACAGGAGTCGTGTGCCCCCGTCTGCGGCGGGAACGATCGAGGCGAAGGCGTGCTGCGTCTGGGTTCGGTCGTCGTGCACGGTCACTGGCGGCGTCCACGTACGGCCGCCGTTGCCGGACCAGGCCAGTCGCAGCGTGCCTGCCTCGGAATTCCGTCGGTTCTCTTCGGTCCAGTGAGCCGCGAGCGTGCCGTCGGGGAGCAGCCTGACCGACGGGACATCGGCAGCGTTCACTACCAGCGCCTCGCTCTCGATCACAACCCGGGCATCGGACCATCCGGCGGGCGTGCGCTCGGCGAATTTCAACGTGGCGTGGTGGTCGCCTCGCTCGATCCAGCTGAGGATCATGCGGTCGCCTTCGACGGTCAGTTGCGCGGCGGAGCTGTTCAGGCGGGCGGGAGCAGGGAGCGGCGCGACCGTGAAGGCTGGCGGCGGAGGCCGCTGCGCCGACGCGCCGGTGAACGCCAGGCAGGCCAGGGTCGCCTGAACCAGCGCCACGACCACGCGCCTGTCGCACCGTGACGCCGCAACTGGGTCGACACGACAGTCGCTTCGCATCCGACTCACGTTACGAGGCGTGAGAACGGTTTCAAGACCGAGTACCTGACCAAAGCAGTGTGCAGGCCCGGGTGTCTCACGGCTGCGTCGTCGGACGACCGCTCTTGACGTGCTGGTCGAAGAACTCGAACACGGCAGGAAGGTTCGGAACGACGATATCGCTGTGGTTGCCCCCCTGCACTTCGATGTACTGCACCTCGATGCCGAGCTCTCTGGCCTTCTGGACCATGCCGCGCGAGCCGGCGACGCTGACTGTCGGATCCGCGTCGCCGTGCACCACGATCTGCGGGACGTGCTTGATGCGCTCGAGCGTGGCGGGCTGTCCCGTGCCGGCGAACGGCGCGATGGCGGCCCAGATCTCGGGATGCTTCGCCGCGATCTTCCAGGCGCCGATCGCGCCCATCGAATGGCCGGCCATGTAGATCCGCTTCTCGTCGATCTTGTATTGCTGCCGGACGAGCTGCAGAACCTGCAGGACGTCCAGCTCGCTGTACTCCTGCAGGCGACGCGTCACAGGATCGGCCGGCGGGTCGCCAAGCCCCCAGCCATACGACCCGTCGACCCGGTACCCGAGCGGTGCCACGACGATGTAGCCGTGCTGTTCGGCGAGGGTGGGGATCCGGCGATCGTAGTTGTCGAAGAAGGAGTCCTCCGTGCCGCCGAGCCCGTGCAGCGCCACGATCAGCGGAAAGGCGCGCGACCCGTTGTAGGCCGTCGGGACGTACAGGCGATACGGGATCACCTCGCCCGCCGGCTGCAGCAGATAATGCCGCTTGAAATCCCCGGAACGTTTCTCGAACGGGTTTCGACCTCCGCGGGTCGCTCCCGCAATGGCCTGCGCGTCCGCGAAGGCTTTCTCCGGATCGAACGTGCGCAGCTCGAGCCGTCCGCGGTTCACCTGGCGCGTGCGGTCGACGGGGAACAGGATGTCCGCACGCAGGCCCTCCGCCGCGCGCCTGGCCTCGGCCTCGAGGCGGGCGACCGTGTCGTCGAGCCCCTTGCGCAGGTGTACGAGCAGCGTCGCCCCGCCGAGCGGCCGCGAGCCGTCGAGCACGTCGATGGCGAGCTGGTACGTGCCGTCCGGCACGTTGTCCACGTTCAGGTCGAGCCGGTGCGGCGAGTCACGCAGATCGCGCGCGACGCCGTCGAACGTGCCCAGGTCCTTGACGGTCTCGCCCGGCGGGGGTGTCGCGCCAGGGGACGCAGGCCCCGGGCGCTTCCTGAGCACCGCGTGGGCGGTCAGCGCACGATCGAGTCGTGTCGATGGTCGATAGATCTGTTCGAGCCTTACCTCGAGCGGTCTGAGCGAGTCGGTCACGACCTGCGCGGTGCGGATAACCAGCGACGCGGCGAAGTCCAGCTCCTCGGTCCACGTCCTGCCGGCGAGCAGCGCCTGACCCTTGGCGATCAGCCGCCGAATCTCGCCGCTCTGGCCCAAACGCGTGGCCTCGGCCAGCTGCCGATCGACTTCGTCGATCTGAACCTTCAACTCTCCCTGTGGAGCGACCGTCACCTTGCGCGTGTTGTAGCCCACGCGCAGCGACGACAGGTTCGTCAGGGCCTGCGGCGCGGCCGTGCCGGGGAGCAGGGCGAGGGCGGCGGCGACGAGCACAAATCGGGATCTCATGACTGTCTCCTCAATGATGCGCACTCACCACGGCGGTCAGTCGAAGCGGCGAAGAAGAAGGATCTATTGCGGGACGAAGTCGAGCGCCACCTGCAGCGGCATGTGGACCGGCGCGGTGAGCGGCCCGGAATCCGGATCGGCCGGCGTGGCCTTCACTTCGATCCTGGTGCCCGCGGGGAGCTCGATGGGATCGGCCAGCCAGTATCGGCGGAGCCACTCCGGACGGGCGGCGCGCAGCTTGAGCAGAGGCACGCGCCGGCCGGCGCCGGTCACGGCCGCGACATCGACCGAAAGGTACGGCTGGTCGACCGACGCTCGCAGGGCGAGCACGCGTCCGCCGCGCGGCAGCGTACCGCTGAAGTTCTTCGGCACCGTGGGATCCCCTTCGGTCTTGGGCCCGTCGATCGCGAACGCCTGAATGTCCTTGCCTGACAGCGGCTCGTCCGTGAAGTACAGGCCGAGGGTGCTCCGATCGGATTTCTCCTGCTGCTCGTCCTGCCACGGCTTCTTGTAGTGAATCTGCAGCACGAGCTTCGAGCCGGCAGGCATGCGGAACGCCGTGCCGCCTGGAGCCGGCGTCAGGTCGTCGCCCGGCTGCCAGACCGCCAGCACGGGACCGTTCTCGATGCGGACGAGGGCTCGCCGCACCATCGACGAGGTGCCTGGCAGCAGATCGACCGCTCTAACCCATCGGACTTCAGGAAGGTTGGTGGGCAGCGTGAGCTCGACCGTTTCCTCCGAGGCATTCGCACCGAGCGTGTGCGCCTTCTCCATCGGAATCGTCACGTCCGGCTGACCGAGCGCCCAGCCGGGCTGGACGGGCGGCGCCGCGGGCTTGCGGTTCAGATCGCCCTGCGGTGTGCCGCCGGTTGCCCAGGTGACGAGGATATCCAGCTCGCGGGGCGTGAGCGCGTGCATGTTCCTGACGGCGGGCCCCGTCGGGTCGGCATGCCACGGAGGCATGGCCTCGGACACCAGCATCTCGCGCATCGACTCGGCCCAGGCCACCGCGCCGCCGTTGTCCTTGTAGGTCAGCAGCGACATCGGCGCGGGCCCGCCTTCGGTATGGCAGCGCCCGCACTTGTCGCGCAGAATCGGAAACACGTCTTCGTTGTACGTGTACTTCGAGGTGATCGCCTTGTGGGCGTTCACACCGGGCGTGGTGAAAACCAGGAGGCCCAGGGCGCCCGCGACCGCCGCGGCGACCCAATCGCGGCCGCCCAGTCTGACACGTGACTTGATGGCATCAACGCGCATAGGCCGCCTTCAGATCGGAAACCGCCGAGGCCAGTCGCTGGTACGCTTCGAGAATTTTCTGCTTGTTGCCCAGATCGCCGAACGCATCGAGCTGCCATGCGGCGGTCACCACGCGTCTGACGGCGGCCGTCACCTGAATACGCTGCCGTTCGGGCATCGATCGAGCGTGTGAGTCGAGCGCGAGCGCCACGGTCTTGGTGCCCATCGCGGGCAGCCAGACCGACGCCAGATTGCCTTCCTCGACGAGCTTGGCGACTTCTGCTGTTCGTGAGGTGAGCTCGGCAAGCAGTTCCGGTGTCGTCGTGGGCAGGATCGATTCGTCGAGCGCTGCCGCGAGAGCCACTGGGGGCTGCCCGGCGCCCGGCGAGGGTTCCTGCGGAGCCGGGGCCGACACTGTCGCCGCAGGCGGTGGCGCCTCTGGCGCCGACGGAATTGGCGGCGGCGTCGCGGCCGTCGGGACGTCGGTCGGAGTCCGCGCCGCCCTCGCTTGCGCTGCCGCCGGTGCGTCCTTCACGCCTGGTGCAGCGGTGGTCGCCGCACCGCGGCCGGCGGCCCGGCCAGCCTGCGGTGCAGACGGCGCTGTTCTGGTGACGCCACCCGGCGGTGACGCCGTGGAGGTCGTGTTCGCGGTCGCGGTGCCGGCTGGTGTCGAGGGTGCCGAGTCGACGGTAATCGTTGGAAACGTGAAGTCGAAGCGCTGTTCCCGCGTGTCCTTGTTGAACTTGATGAGGGCTGCCAGCTGCACCGGCGGACCGGCGGTCTTGAGCCGCGCCTCGAGCGTCTTGCCGTCCCGCGATGGCCTGAGATCGATCGGGTCGACGTCCCGATCGCCCTGCACGCGGACCACGCGGCCGACAAAGGCTTTGGGATCGATCGGCTGCGTAAAGTTGTCGTAGAAGAACACGCGGAACAGGTCTGGGCTCGGGTGCGTGCCCTCGAGATGATGCCACTGATCTTCGGCCATGAAGAACTGGCCGCCGTGCCGCGGGTTGTGATCGCCGTGCGCGCGCGCCTCGTACCCCACCTTCCGTGGCTGGCCGTTTGCGCAGGCACCGGGTTCGAGCAGATGCTTGCTGGGGTCGTCTGCGCAGGTCCAGAAG
>CAZCEL010000079.1:0-13727 GCA_964497175.1 uncultured Bifidobacteriaceae bacterium | reverse complement strand
GTCCGCGTCTCGACTCGCTTCAGCATGCAGCACGGCATCTTGGGCACGTCGTCAGAATTGTAGAAAACCGTTTTCGGCGCCCGGATAGACGACGTAAGCAACGCGAACAGCGACAGGTAGCCCTTGCCGCCGAAGAACACAATCGGTTCGCGGTCTCGTGCGGCAGCATAAGAAGACGATAGGAAATATTAGCAGGCGCGAGAGGCGACTAACAAGGCCGACGATATCGAGAACGCCGTGTACGATCTCAAGGCCGTGAACCCCCCCCGAAAAGCCAAAATCGATCTCCGGACGCCATCGGAACTGCTCGATCTCGTCGAAGCCAAGGGCCTGGAAATCGCTGAGGCTCTGAGAAGGTTGAGGGCGCTGACTTCGTGACCGAGGGCGCGTAACTAACGGTCATCAATCCCCCCTCTTGCTTCGGCAGCAGGGTGCGACACCGGCCGCAAGGCCGGTTTCAGTGTCTTTGGCCCCTTTCGGCCCGCCGCACAGGCTGCTTTCACCAAGGTAGCTTCTCCAGGCGTGCTTGTGTGATCATCCCAGAACTGGGATAATCGTGGAGTGCGAAGTGTCCCGGCTGCCGACGAGAAGCCGTTGCATTGGGTGGGTTCGTCGAAGCGCGATTTCTTGAGTTTTCCCGCGGCAGTCAAGGACGACATGGGCAACGCCCTCGGCATCGCGCAGTTCGGCGGAACCGCACCGACGGCGAAGCCCTGGAAGGGGCTCGGTCCGGGCGTCCTGGAAATCGTCGAGTCGCACGACGGCAACGCGTATCGAGCGGTGTACACCGTTCGGTTCGAGAAGGCGGTGTACGTCCTGCACGCGTTCCAGAAGAAGTCGCCGTCCGGCATCCGGACGGCCAAACGGGATGTCGATCTTGTTGCGGAGCGGTTGAAAACCGCCGAGAGGGATCACGAGGAGCACCATGGCAAGTCGAAGCGCTGAACGAAGAGAACCGGTCACTCGCGGCACCGGAAACGTGTTCGCGGACCTCGGATTTCCCGACGCCGCCGAGCGGCAGGCCAAGCTGCGCCTGGCCTATGCTCTCAATCAGGTGCTTGAAGCGCGCAAGCTCTCGCAGGCCGACGCTGCCAAGGTGCTGGGAATTACGCAGCCGAAGGTATCAGCGCTGCGCCACTACAAGCTCGCGGGCTTCTCCGTGGAACGACTGATGAACCTGTTGACGGCACTCGACCAGGACGTGGAGATCATCATTCGGCGGAAACCCCGTTCGCGGAAGGCTGCCCGGATCAGTGTCGTAGCGGCCTGATCAGGATGTCGTCGTTTTCGGAAAGGGCGCGACCAAACATGCGAAATCTGCGCGTGGCCTTGTGCCAGCTTGAGAGCCATCCAGCAATCTATGGCGGCCACGTAGCCTTCGGACGATAGGAAATATTAGGGCTGTCTTGCGGTTAGCATAACGCCCGTTCTCAGCCCCTCCCCGGAGACGAGCGACCGTGGCCGCGATGCCCTCCGACTCGTTCGTCGCCGTCCACCTCACCCCGTCGGGCCGACAGGCCACGACGCATTCGCCTTTCGCCACGTCCACACCCACGAAGCTGTCGGGAGGGGAGGGGCTGAGAACGGTCGCTGCGTCCGCACCTCATCGTGCTCGAGGCGACTGGGGGATACGAGCGGGTGGTGGTTCTCGGGGGGACTTGGCCACATCCGCTCTGTTGTGTTGAAACACGAGAGCCACAATCCCCCAACAGAGGCTCCCGAGCGCTGAAGAATGGCTTCAGGCGAGCATGTCGAACGTCCAATCCAACGCCGTTTAACAGAACGAACGGTCGGGCGGCGCGCTCAGGGCCTATAATCCTGGCCGCACACCCTGATGGCTGTCCTTCCGGGCTCCCGCCTGGGGGCCTATGAAGTCGTCGGCCTGCTCGGCGCCGGAGGCATGGGCGAGGTGTATCGGGCGTTCGACACCCGTCTCGAGCGCGACGTCGCGCTGAAAGTCCTCCCGCCCCACCTGACACGGGATCCAGTCGCACGTGAACGCTTGTACCGCGAGGCGCGTGCGGCGGCGGCCCTCGACCACCCGTTCATCTGCAAGATCTTCGAGATCGGCGAGCACGACGACACGCTGTTCATCGTCATGGAGCATGTGGTCGGCGAGACGTTGCACGCCAGGCTCGGTAGCGGACCGCCGACGCCAAGCGAGGCATTGCGCATCGCCGGCAAGATCGTCGAGGCGCTCGAGGCTGCGCATGCCCGCCGGATTGTCCATCGCGATTTGAAGCCCGGGAATGTGATGCTGACCGCGCAAGGACGTGTCAAGGTGATGGACTTCGGGCTCGCGAAACAGTTGTCGGCGGCGGAACGTCGTGAAGCGGCCACGACTGCCAGTGTCCCGGTCGCTCGGCCTGTCATTCCACTGACTGATCCCGGGATCCGGGTGGGGACGCCCGACTACATGGCACCCGAGCAGGTGCTGGGCGATGCGGTGGACGAGCGAGCAGACCTCTTCGCCTTCGGCATCCTTCTCTGTGAGCTGCTCACGGGGAAGCATCCGTTCCGTCGTCTGTCGGCCAGCGAGACGATGGCCGCGATTCTGCGGGAGCCGCCGACGCTTGCCCCGTCGACCGCGAGCCCGCTGCCGGGGTCAGTGGCCACGTTGCTCCGTCGGTTGCTCGCGAAGGCCCCCGCGGACCGGTTCACCAGCATCGCCGACGTCCGCCACGATCTGAGCCGACTGGCCTCCTCGATAGGCGATACGACCCTTAACACCCCGGCCCTCGAGAAGCCCACGGTTCGCACGATGGTGGGTCGCGAGGCAGAGCATGCCGAACTCCGTAGGCGCCTGGAGGACGCCATCGTCGGACGCGGGTCGATCGTGCTGGTCGGGGGCGAGCCAGGAATCGGCAAGACACGACTGACGCAGGCGCTCGTCGCCGACGCCCGGCAGCGCGGCTGCTTTGCCGTGGTCGGCCAGTGCTACGAAGGCGAAGGGGCGCCACCCTACACCAACCCTACACCCCGTTTGTGGAGACCCTCGAATACAGCGCCCGCGTGGTCCCGCCCTCCACCTTCCGGCACGCACTGGGCGACACCGCACCTGAGGTGGCGAAGCTGATGCCGGAGCTACGGCAGCTCTTTCCGGATATCCCGGCGCCTATCCAGCTACCGCCCGAGCAGCAACGGCGGTTCCTGTTCAACGCGTATCGCGAGTTCCTCGAGCGCTGCTGTGCGTTGTCTCCCCTCGTGGTGGTCCTCGAAGACTTGCACTGGGCCGACGAGCCCACACTGCAGCTGTTGCAGCACGTGGCCCAGACCGTGGCGACGATCGCGGTTCTCATTGTGGGCACGTACCGCGACGTGGAGCTCGACGTCCGGCGACCGTTCGCCCGGACGCTGGAGACGCTGCTCCGGGAACGGCGAGCGTCACGGATCGCCTTACCTCGGCTGCCGGCCTCGGGGGTGGAGTCGATGTTGCGGGCCCTCAGCGGTCAGCCACCGCCCTCAGCGCTCGCCCGCGTGGTCTTCCAGGAGACGGAAGGCAACCCGTTTCTTCGTTGAGGAGGTGTTCCAGCACTTGGCTGAGGAGGGGCAACTCTTCGACGCCGGGGGAGGCTGGCGCTCGGATCTGCGGGTGGACACGCTGCAGGTGCCCGAAGGTGTCCGGCTGGTCGTCGGGCGACGACTGGAGCGGCTGAGCGAGACGGCGCGCCGAGTGCTGACGACGGCGGCGGTAATCGGTCGGACGTTCAGCGTGACTCTGTTGGAAGGACTTGAATCTGGACAGCCCGATGCCGTGCTGGATGCGTTGGAGGAAGCCGAACGCGCGCAACTGGTGGCAGCCGAGCCGGGCAGTCGTGAACCCCGTTACCGTTTCACGCACGAGCTCATTCGACAGACGTTGGCCGACTCGCTCTCGCTGGCGAGGCGGCAGCGACTGCACGCGCGGATCGCGGACGCCATCGAGCGCACGTATGGCACCTCACTGGAAAAGCAGGCATCGGCGCTGGCACATCACCTCTATCAGGCGGGCACCGCCGTCAATGAAGAGAAGACCATTCGGTATCTGCTGCTCGCTGCCGATCAGGCACGGGCGTCTGCAGCCCACGAGGAGTCGCTGGAGTTGCTCGACCGCGCGCTGTCGCTCTGCGAGGGGGAGCGCGGCAGTCGTCTCGCGGATCTGCACGCGCGGAGAGCAGGGGCGCTGCGCAGCCTGGGACTGACGGCCGAAACCATCGAGGGATACCAGCGTGCAATCGCCCTCTTCGACGAAGACGGGGATTTCGAACAAGCGGCCGTGAACCGGAACGTGCTGGCGTTGTTACATATTTGGAACTGGCACTTCGACGAGGGTCTATGTCTCCTGGACGAGGCATTGGCGCGGCCCGATGCGATCACTCAGAGCACCCGATGCACGTTGTTCGTGAGTCGCGCGTTGGGGTTGGGCGGCTGCGGGGACCTCGAAGGCGCGTTTGCCGCCAAAACGCAGGCCAACGAACTTCAACAAGCGCTCGGCAATGATGGTTTGGACATCTTGACATCGTCGGTTGAGGTCCATCTGCGACTCCACGCGATGCACATTGATCGCGCGGTTGAAATAGCCGGCAAGGTGACGCGGCGGACTCAGGCCCTGGGCGACGCGTGGGCCGAGGCTGAGATGTCGTTCGTGGAGCCGCTGGCAGCGCTGTATCGTGGACGCCTCGACGAGTTCATGCGCCTGACAGGAGAACGCTTGCCGCGGGCGGAGCGCCTTGGGCACTGGAACGTCGTCTGGTTCTTCAAGATGTTCCTTCCCCTTGAGGCTCTCTACCGCGGGGCGCTTGAAGAGTCGGAGCAACGATCCCGCGAGTGTATGGCCCTCGGTGAGAACCTCCAAACGGCACTGCGCTATATGGCCCAGCTGTACTTGGGACTGAGTTACGCGCTTCGCGGGCAAGGTGACGAGGGCATTTCTCATCTGCGGGCGGCTACAGACAGTGAGGTTGGGAGCTTCATTTCGAGTGTCGCGCCCACGCTGCTGGCGTGGGTATTCGCGCAAGAGGGTGAACTACGCGCACTGGACGTGCTGTCGACCCATACGCCCCGGCTTCCTGCAACGGGAGCCACCCCGACCATGGGCGCGTGGATAGCACTCGCAAACCTCATTCCGACGCTGGCTCTTGCGGCTCAGCGTGAGCAGACCGCTGCACTGCACCCCTGCGCGGAACAGCTGGTCACGATGAACGTCTGCACCTACGGGTCGCCCATGTTGTTCGCGACCTCCGCGGGCATCGCTGCCAGTGCGCGAAGGAATGGACGCGCGCGGAAGGGCACCATCAACGCGCCATCCAGCAGGCCGATGACGCCTATCGGATCTGCCAGCCTGACGCCCGTGTCTGGTACGCCGACATGTTCCTCGAGCGCGGTGCCGCCGGCGACAGCGACCGGGCCCGCGTTCTGCTGGCCGAGGCCTTGGCACTGTACGAATCGATCGGCATGCCAAAGTTTGCCAGGCGCACCAGCGCGCGTCTGGCGACGGTGTAGTAACGCGATTACCTGCCGTGCCTCTGACTGTCGGCACTCGCGTGGGCGCGTATGAAATCGTCGCCGCGATCGGTAGCGGCGGCATGGGCGAGGTCTACCGCGCGCACGACTTCGGACTCGCGAAAGGCCGTCAGCGAGAAGACGATTCGCAACATCTGGCATCAGTATGGCTTGCAGCCGCATCGCGTCACGCGGTTCAAGCTCTCGAAGGATCCGCACTTTGTCGACAAGCTCCGGGATGTCGTCGGGCTGTACCTCAACCCGCCTGAGAAGGCGGTCGTCTTCTGCGTCGACGAGAAAAGTGGGATTCAAGCGTTGGACCGGACGCGACCGGTGCTGCCGCTGCGCCCGAGGATCCCTGAGCGCCAAACCCATGATTACATCCGGCACGGCACCACCTGCTTGTACGCCGCCTTGCGCTTGCTCGTGTTCGGCACCTGCCGGCCCACGCGCGACACCAAGGAATTCGTCCGGTTTCTCGACCGCGTCGAGCAGGCCACGCCGGCTGACGACGCCATCCATGTGATCCTGGACAACTTGAGCACGCACAAGAGCCCACCCGTCCACCGGTGGTTGCGTCGTCATCCGCGGGTGCACTTTCATTTCATTCCGACCAGCAGTTCGTGGCTGAACCTCGTCGAACGGTGGTTCGGCGAGACCGTGTGGGATTGCGCGGTTCGTATGCGCTCGATGGCTGTGCCACGCGCAGCCCATAGGCGCCCCACGTGCCAACCCACGGGACCGGTCAATCTGGCGTGGATGCTGCGATCGCGTCAGCGTGGTCGCGATTCTGACAACCGTGGTTGCCACCGTTTTTCAGATCGAGTCGAGTGCCGGCGACATCACCGGCCATCTTTTCGGCGTGAAGGCTCGATCCACCAGGCCGACGCTCCAGGCATCCGCCGTTAGCATTCTCGCTCGACGCTGGTCGCGCGAGTGGCCTGAGGGTCCTTCGTTGCTGGCACTGACTCGAGACCGAACCGAGCTCGGCCAGAAACGACGGGCTCGAGGCCCGACGGACCGCTCCCGACGCTCCGCCTCAGCGGGCCGGACACAGGTCGAAATGCGACGGCCCAACAGCGCCGCTTCGCGCTCTTCTGTGCCGAATCCAACTACGAGCGGCAACGCACGAAGCGTTGCACCAGGACGTGCCTGGTCGCTATTTGTTTACCTGTGTCCTCGGCCGTCCGCAGCTGACAGCTGAGAGCCGAGAGCTGTTAGCGACGCCGAATCAGATGCACTTGGGGATCAGTGCGTCATGCCGTAAATCAAGTAGTTCACGCCGAGCTTGTAGGCCTCGTTGGTGTCGTCGAAGGGCCGGATCCCGCGGCCCGACCACTCCCAGTACTGCGAGATGTCGGTATTGAAGTTGACGATGGCGAGGAGGCGCTTGCGCGGGTCGTTGTCCTCGTAGACGCCCCGGAACACCGGGCGGCCGGCGTTGTAGGCCTGTGGAAAGTCCTCCAGCGAGCCGATGTCGAAGAAGGAATGGTAGACCGCGTGTGAGGGCTGCATGTCGAAGAAGCGGACACCCGGCAACACCCGGCGCATGTTCGCCTCAAACGTGGCCCAGCCTCCGCCACCGGGCCCGTACGTGCCAGCCACCTTGAAGTCGTCGACGATCAGCAGGCCGCCCTTCTGCAGGTAGGTCCGCAGCCCGTCGGCCTCCTGGTCGGTGAGCGTCCACCAGCCGACTTCGATGATGTAGGCGAGGGGGTATCGATAGAGCTCCGGATCGCCCAGCGTGACGACATTGATGTCGTCCACGTTGGCATCGAGCAGGCTGACCTCCTGCATGATGCGCATCAGGTTCTGCTCGGCAAGCGGATACCCGTGCATCCAGGACGGCATGCCCCCGGCCCAGTAGCCGCCGGGCGACGGTGTGTACCGGACGCGGAGAAACGTGAAGCGCCCGTCGTAGGAGACGTTGCGCACGGTTTCGTCCCAGCCGTAGAAGAACCGCCGGCGCTGCGCTGCGGCTGTCGCCGCCACACACAGGATGACAGCAGCGACGGCAAGAGGCCTCCAACGTCGAACCCGGAGCATGCGTGGACTCATGAGCAGGCGGCGATTCCGAGCATAGCACCGTCCCGGCTCACCTCTGCGATCCTGGCAAGAGACTTCGGACCGGCGACACGTTATCATCTTGCACGTATGTCCCCTCTGCGGGCCTTGCGGGCCTTGCTCGCCTGTGGTCTGGCCGCCCTCGCCTTTGGCTCGCTCGCGGGCCAGGCCCAGACGGCTTCGAGGTCTCTCGACGCGAGCCAGCCGATCACGTACTTCATCGCGGACGGCAGCGGACGCGAAGGGTTTCGGCCCTCCGACCGGCAGCTTGCGAGCTGGGCCCTGGAGGCGTGGCAGCGGACTTCGTCAGGAGTGCTGCGTCTGGAGGCCGCACCGGAATCGGCCGCGCTGGTCAGGCTGTACTGGGCCCAGCCAAACGGCGGCCAGTACGGCGAGATGCAGCCGCTGATGGTCGGCGGCCGCCGCGGAGCGGCCGTGTTCATCCGGCCCGACACCGAGGCGCTGGGCCCCGACATCGCGCGCCTGGCACGATCCGACGCGCTTCTGCGCGACAGCATCGTGTACCTGACCTGCCTGCACGAGCTCGGGCATGCATTCGGGCTCGATCACACCGGGAACTTCAGCGACATCATGTACTTCTTCGGATATGGCGGAGACATCACGCAGTACTTCGGCCGGTATCGTGCACGGATCCGCGACAGGACCGACATCGCCTCGGTGTCCGGCCTGTCGGACGCGGATGCGAGCCGCTTCAAGCTGATGTACGCCAGACGCTGAACCCGACCACGTGCGCCACGCTCGGCTCTCCTTGAAAGGTGACCAGACGTGAATTCATCCAGCCTCGCGCCGATCGCGTTCCGGGCGTCCCGGTCCTGTGCCCCG
Organism: uncultured Bifidobacteriaceae bacterium; assembly: GCA_964497175.1. Taxonomy (GTDB): domain Bacteria; phylum Acidobacteriota; class Vicinamibacteria; order Vicinamibacterales; family CAVVIG01; genus CAZCEL01. The sequence continues at coordinate 5,339 of CAZCEL010000079.1, read as the reverse complement.
TGGCGCCAGTGTCCCACCCTGCTGCCGATCGTGTGTCTGGCCGCGTTGATCGCTTCCTCGGCCCAGGCGCAGACCCAGCAGAAGGATTACGAGCCGACCGTCGGGCAGCCCGGCAAGGACGTCGTGTGGGTCCCGACTCCGGAAGTCGTGGTGGAGAAGATGCTGGACGTCGCCCGCATCACCGCGTCGGACTTCGTCGTCGATTTGGGCTCGGGCGACGGCCGGAACGTGATCGCCGCGGCCAGGCGTGGCGCACGGGCGCACGGGGTCGAGTACACGCCGGAGATGGTCGACCTGTCACGCCGCGCGGCCGAGCGGGCCGGCGTCGCCGGCAGGGCCACGTTCGAACAGGGCGACATGTACGAAGCGGAGTTCTCACAGGCGGACGCGCTGGTGCTGTTTCTGCTGCCGTCGAACCTCGACCGGCTGCGGCCGAAGTTCCTCGATCTCCGGCCCGGCACGCGTATCGTCATCAATACGTTCCTGATTCCGGACTGGACACCCGATACGACCGTGACAACAGAGCCGCCCTGCACCGAGTGGTGTGATGTGCACCTGTGGATCGTGCCCGCCAAGGTCGATGGCGGCTGGCGCGTCCCGGGCGGCGAGCTCAGGCTCGAGCAGAAGGCCCAGACCTTCTCGGGCCGTCTGTCGTCGGGCAGCACAACGACCCCGGTCGACAACGGCCGGCTGCGCGGCGACCTGATCAGCTTTACCGTCGGCGCAAGTGAGTACACGGGACGCGTCACCGGAGACACGATCGAGGGCACCGTCACCGTGGGAGGCAGCAGCCAGAGCTGGCGGGCCACCCGTGTGAAGTAGCCGCCCTCATGCCCTGCTGTCATCTGTACGAGTTCGCGGCCGGGGCGGAATCGATCTTTGCGATCGATGTCACCTCGCTCCGGTTCGGACCTGGCGTGCTCGCCGAGACCGGGCACGACGCGCTGGAGCTGGGCCTTCGGCGAGTCGCGGTGTTCACCGACGCGTCGGTCGCGCGACTCGAAGCGCTCGAGACAGTGGTGACCTCGCTCAAGACGGCGGGCGTCGACGCGGTCGTCTACGACGAAGTGCGCGTCGAGCCGACTGACGGTTCGTTTCTTGCCGCCGCGCGTTTCGCGACCGAGGGGCGCTTCGACGGCTTCCTCTCCGTGGGTGGTGGCTCGACCATCGACACCTGCAAGGCCGCCAATCTGTACTCCACCTATCCGGCGGACTTCCTCGCGTACGTGAACGCGCCGATCGGCGGCGGACAGAAGATCCCCGGCCGGCTGAAACCGCATATCGCGTGTCCGACCACGTCGGGCACCGGCAGCGAGAGTACGGGCATCGCCATCTTCGATCTCGTCTCGGCGCACGTGAAGACCGGGATTGCGGGCCGCCCCCTGCGGCCGACCATGGCGCTCATCGATCCCGACGTCACGCGAACGCTTCCTCCCATGGTCGTCGCGGCGAGTGGTTTCGATGTGCTGAGCCACGCCCTCGAGTCGTACACAGCAGCGCCGTTCACCCGCAGGCCGCGGCCATCTGTGCCGAGTGCGCGTCCGATGAGCCAGGGCGCGAACCCCTGGAGCGACATCGGCTGCGTCGAGGCCCTGGGCCTCACGGGCGAGTTTCTCGTCCGTGCCGTTCGCGACAGCTCGGATCGCGAGGCCCGGCACGGCATGATGCTGGCCGCTACGCTGGCCGGTGTGGCGTTCGGCAACGCCGGCGTCCACCTGCCGCATGCGATGGCGTATGCAGTGGCGGGCGGCATCCGCGACTATCACCCGCACGGGTACCCCGCCGACGGACCGCTCTGCCCGCACGGCATCTCCGTGATCGTCAACGCGCCCTCGGTCTTTCGCCACCTGGCGTCCGCCGACGCAAGCCGCCACCTCCAGGCTGCGGCGCTGCTCGGCGCGGACACCCGAGGCGCCGGTTCCCCCGACGCGGGCGAAGTCCTGGCCGCGCGAATCGTGGGGATGATGCAGCAGACCGCCATGCCGAACGGCCTAGGAGGACTGGGCTACGTCGAGGCCGACGTGCCGCAGCTCGCCCGTGGCGCGATGGCACAGCAGCGGCTGCTCGTCAATGCACCGATACGGGTCGACGTGGAGCTGCTGGGCGCGCTCTATCGTGGCGGCGCACGATATTGGTAGCCTGAGGCACTAAGGCGCGGGCCATCACCGCTCGATAGAACGAAGTAAGTGGCTCGGGCCGGCTTCCCTCGCCCAGAACCAGCACGAAAGGCACAAAGATGCGCGGAACTGCCGAACTGCCCGAACAACAGCTCGTGCCGCCCACGGCGCCGCCGCCCAGCCCTCAAAATCAACAGCCTGAGTGGGTCACTCCCGAGTTGCCACCGGCGTACAACGACCTGGCGCGGCAGATGGCCGCCCTGAAGCAGGAAGCCGCCAAGTTCGAAAGCTTCGGCGCGTTGCTCTGGCAGACGGGCCAGCCGCTGGTGCGTGCGGTACGCGACGTCTTCGCCGCCATGCGCTTCGACGCGGGGCTGGCGGAAAACGGCGCCAGCTACGACGCGCACGTGCAGCTCGACGCCAACCGACGGCTGCTGCTGCAGGTCATCGGATCGTCGGGACCCATCAACAAGCAGTCCCCGAAAATCACACAGATCCTGCAGACGATCCAGCAGGAAGCCACCGAGCACGATCGCATCGTCCTCGTGGCCAACGTTTATTGCGAGACGCCGGTGCGAGACCGAACGCTCGAGCCTGTCACACCCGACGCCCTCCGGCTGATCCTCGGGCTTGGTGCGAACCTGGTCGTTGCCTCAACACTGTTCGGCCTCTGGAAATTCTCGCTCCAGGATCTCGACGACGCGCGGAAGAGCGTGTTCAGCCTGCACAAGCTGAACGGCGGGATTTATCGGTAGTCTGGCAGCCCTCGAATCTGCGGTCTTGGAGTTCAGCTCGCCAAGAGCCTCCACTTCGCTCGGGAAGGCTCGATTCCCCATTGTCCCCTCGTCAATCCTCGGATAACCTGTCGGCCCGGGCAGGAGGATTCGATCATGACGAGAAGGCTGTTCGCTGTTCTGGCTTCAGTAGCGATATCGATTGCGCTTGGCGTTGTGGCCGGCGCGGGCCGGGCCCAGCCCGCCGGTCAGGCTGCCGCACCGCCGGCCGCAGGGCAGCAGGCAGCCGCGACCACCCCACTGCTCGGCCCCGGGCCTTCGGCGGCACGATTCCCGAGAAACGCCGACGAATTCGATCAGCTGTTCAGCCAGGTGAAGAACTGGGGGCGCTGGGGCCCTGACGATCAGCTCGGCGCCGCCAACCTGATTACCGAAGCGAAGCGCAAGCAGGCGCTGGCGCTGGCAAGGAACGGGATCTCGGTGTCGCTCGCCCACCCGCCTCTGACCGAGGCGGCGCCCGACAACTTCAGCCCCTTCGAGCACACCATGAACCGGGGGTTCACGACGGATCGCGTCGCAGTGTCGTTCCACGGGTACGCGCACAGCCACATCGATGCGCTGTGTCACATCCTCTACAAGGGACAGACCTACAACGGGCACGCGACCGCCGAGGTCAACACCGCCAAGGGCTGCACGAAGCTGGGAATCCACAATCTGAAGAACGGCATCGTCACGCGCGGCGTGCTGCTCGATATTCCCAGTCTCAAGGGCCTGCCCTACCTCGAGCCCGGCACCCCGGTCTTCCAGGAGGATCTGGAGGCGTGGGAAAAGAAGGCGGGCGTAAAGGTCTCGCCTGGCGACGCCGTCTTTCTCCGGACCGGGCGATGGGCTCGTCGCGCCAAGCTGGGGCCCTGGAACATCACCGTCAACGAGGCGGGCCTGCATGCGTCGACAGCAACTTGGCTGAAGCAGCGCGGCGTGTCGTTTCTCGGCAGCGATTCAGCCTCGGATGTCACGCCGTCGCTCGTCGAGGGCCATGCCCTGCCTGTCCACACGCTAGCCATCACGGCGATGGGGATTGACATCTTCGACAACCAGGATCTCGAGGCGGTGGCGGAAACCGCGGCCCGGCTGAAACGGTGGGAGTTCCTGCTCGTGGCCTCGCCGGTTCCAGTGACGGGCGGGACGGGGTTTCCGGTGAATGCGCTGGCGATCTTCTGAGCGATCTCAGAGATATTTCTGCAGCCAGTCTGCGGCGGTGGACGCGGCCGTATCCGCCGCGCTTCCGCTGAGCGCGTGAGCGCCGCCCGGAATGCTTGTAACGCTGGTCGGGCCCTTCAGCAGCCCTGAAGCAGCGACGGCATGGCTCTCGTTGTCGACCTTCGCGTCCTTCTCGGCCACGATGAACAGGACGGCTGACGTCGGGGGAATCTCGGTCACCGACCAGAACGGACGATACTCCGCCACTGCCAGCTTCGCTTCCTCGTCGTTGAGCGACGCGGCCGTCGCGGCGGCGCCCGGCGCCGGTGTGCGCGCGAGCCGCACCAGCGCCGCCTGCTGTTCGGCCGTGGGAGCCATCGCACGCCGCGGGACGTCCCTCCCCGGGATGATCGGCACCTGGGCCACGACGGCCTTGACCCTCGCGTCGGTGCCCGCCACGGCGACGGCGTGTCCGCCGGCAAGGTCGCTGCCCCAGACGCCGATGCGATCGCGATCGACGCCTGGCTCGCCCTGCAGATACGTGATGGCGTTGCGGATGTCGGTCACCTGCGCGGAAGGGATCAGCCGCTTGCGGCGAATGCGTACCTTGGCCGTGTGCTGCGAGAATCTGAGCCGATCGTCCCACCGCACAGGGTCGGCCAGGTAGATGAACCCGCCGCTCTTCCCCCAACCGCGGTAGTCGATGGCCATGGCCACCATGCCCTTCGCCGCGATGGCCGAGGCGTACCGGTCGAGCGTCGCAGCCGTCTCGCCCGGCGTGGGCGCCAGCACGACCGCTGGGGCCTTAGCTGCCGACGAGAACCCTGCGGGCAGGAACAGCTTGCCGTGACACAGCACGGCCTCGCTATAGAACCGAATGTCTCTGGTCGTGACGCCTGAGGCCTGCGCCGCAGCAGCGGCACGGGCTCCACTGGTTTGGGCGACGGCCGAGGTCGGCGCGGTCGCCACGAGAGCGGCAATCACGCCGAACCCAAACGCCCGGATCCTGGTCATGGCGTCACTTTCCTCCGGTCGTAGCGGCGGCCCCGCGTCCTCCCAGGTACTTGACGAACCAGTCCGCGGCGAGCGTGGCGCCGACCTCGAATCCCGTGTAGGAGTACGCTTGAAAATGAGAGAGCTCAGGAAGCACGACGGCTTGCGCGGTCACGCCCCGGTCGTTCAGGAACTTCGCGGCCTCGATCGCGCCGGAGGGGCCCTTGGTCAGCTCGTCCTTCTCGGCCGGTAGCAACAGGACGCTCGCGGTGGGCGCGATCTGGTCGAGGACGGC